>CAZATH010000014.1:2487-7259 GCA_964487995.1 uncultured bacterium | reverse complement strand
CGGGATTCATTGGATCCGAGACTTAGGAGGTGAACGGTGTGGCACTGCTAACGGTAAAGAATCTTCAGACGTATTTTTATACCTACGCTGGTATTGTCAAAGCTGTTGATGGTGTTTCATTTTCTGTAGATAGAGGTGAAGTCTTAGGTATCGTAGGAGAATCTGGCTCAGGAAAATCTGTAACTGCCAAATCCATCATGCGCCTTGTTGATGAGCCAGGTAAAATTGTCGGTGGTGAGATTATATTTGATGGTGTAAATCTTCTGGAGCTTAACGAAAAACAGATGAATAGTTATCGTGGTAATCGTATTGCCATGGTTTTTCAAGATCCTATGACGTCTTTAAATCCCACTTTAACGGTAGGTTTCCATATGATGGAGATACTTAGCAGAGACAAAAACTTGAAGACAAAGAAAGAAAAGATTGAAAGGGCTATTCAACTCTTAGAGGCAGTTGGCATATCAGAACCCAAGAAAAGATTGACCCAATATCCGTATCAGTTTTCAGGTGGTATGAGACAACGTGTTATGATAGCGTTGGCTATAGCTCTCAACCCCGACCTTCTTATCATGGATGAACCCACGACGGCACTTGATGTTACAGTTCAAGCTCAAATTATGGAGCTTGTTAAAGAAATACAAGAGCATTATCATATGGCTGTGATTTTTATTACCCATGATCTGGGGGTAATTGCGGGATTTGCCGATCGCGTTATGGTGATGTATGCTGGAAAGAAGGTGGAAGAATCTGATGTTTTTAGCATCTTTGAAAATCCGCAACATCCATATACTCAGGCTTTGCTTTCAGCTGTTCCGCGTTTGGATATGGATAGATCACAGAGGTTGTATGCCATTCCGGGAAGTCCTCCAAATATGATTTCTCCACCACCTGGTTGTCGCTTTCATCCACGGTGTCCATATGCTATGCGTATCTGCGCATCTGAGTTTCCCCCTTATGTAAAACGTGATAGAGGAGAAGTTTACTGTTGGAAAGTTTTCAAAGAGATGGGAGTGGTCGATGGTGGATAATGTAATACTGCGTGTTAATGATCTAAAGACATGGTTTCCTGTTACAGGAGGTTTTCCAAAGAAAATAGTAGGATATATTAAGGCTGTTGATGGAGTCTCTTTTGAGGTTTATCAAGGTGAAACGCTGGGTATTGTGGGTGAATCAGGATGTGGTAAGACAACGCTGGGAAGAACTATTGTTCGCTTATACAAACCTACTGGTGGTCAAATATGGTTTAAAGATAAAGAGCTGACACATTTATCGGATAAAGAGTTATTGCCATATCGTCGAAAAATTCAGATGGTATTCCAAGATCCTTATGCGTCTCTTAATCCACGTATGACTGTTGCTGAAATCATAGGTGAGGCCTTGGATATTCATAAACTTTATAAGACCAAAGAGGAGAGAAAACATAGGATATATGAACTCTTGGAAACTGTAGGACTTGTTAGAGAACATGCAAATCGTTTTCCTCACGAATTTTCCGGTGGGCAAAGACAACGTATAGGAATAGCCAGGGCACTTGCCGTTCAACCAGAGCTTATCGTACTTGATGAACCTATTTCTGCTCTTGATGTCTCCATTCAGGCACAAGTTGTCAATGTTCTTATTGACCTCCAGGAGAAATATGGCCTTACCTATTTATTTATTGCACATGATTTGTCTATGGTTAGGTATATCTCGGATAGAGTTATTGTGATGTATCTTGGCAATGTTGTTGAGGAGGCTCCATCACGTGAGTTGTTCAAAAAGCCATTACACCCTTATACAGAAGCTCTACTGTCAGCTGTTCCAGTACCTGATCCCCGTATTGCGCGTAGCAGAGAACGTATTATTTTAAAGGGGGAGGTACCCAGTCCACTTAATCCGCCATCTGGTTGTCCTTTTTCAACACGTTGCCGTTATGCTAAGGATATTTGTTTTAAGGAAAAACCCAAGTTACGTGATTTAGGAGGTCGTAAGGTAGCTTGTCATTTCCCCCTTGAATGAAATAATATTTTATGCTATAATACATATCGCACTTGTGATCCTCGGTTGGGGGATCGTCTAAGTGGCAGGACACGGGACTTTGGATCCCGGCGTGGAGGTTCGAGTCCTCCTCCCCCAGCCACGGGAGAGGAGAAGATGGGCGGTTAGCTCAGCGGGAGAGCGCCTGCCTTACAAGCAGGAGGTCGTAGGTTCGAAACCTACACCGCCCACCAAAAGGAGGGGCAAAGCCCCTCCTTTTTATATTCGACAGTATTTTTCTATTTCCCAAGAATGCACAATAGTGTTATATTCTCTCCACTCATTCCATTTAATAGTGGTAAACATCTTATATACATGTTCACCTAATGTATTCTTTAGAAGATCATCTTTCTCAAGTTCTATTAGGGCTTCTTCTAGTGTAGCGGGAAGAGGTATAATGCTTAACTTTTCCATTTCTTCGTCACTCAAGTCATAGGTGTTAATTTTATTTACTGGATTGGGTGGAGTTATCTTATTTTCAATGCCATCAAGACCTGCTGCCAATATGGCGGCAAAGGCAAGATATGGATTGGCAGAAGGATCAGGATTTCTAAGCTCTATTCTTGTACCTTTACCTCGCGCTGCTGGCACACGTATTAAGGCAGATCTGTTGTTAGTTGCCCAGCATGCATTGGTTGGAGCTTCATAGTGTGGAACCAGACGTTTATATGAGTTTACTGTTGGATTGGTTATGGCAGTTAATCCCCTTATGTGTTTTAATATACCACCAATGAAATATAGCATGGTTTGGCTAATTCCTCCATATATTCCATTTTCATCGTAGAATGCATTCTCATCTCCTTTGAATAGTGACATATGTATATGCATACCCGAGCCGTTGACACCAAATATTGGCTTTGGCATGAAATTAGCTACAAGACCTTTGGATATTGCTATGGTTTTAGCCACGAGTTTTAGTGTTATCACGTTATCGGCTACAGATAATGCTGGCCCGTATCTAAAATCTATTTCATGTTGAGAAGGTGCAACTTCGTGATGTGCTGCCTCAATGTTGAAACCCATTTCTTTCAGAGCTATTACTATATCTTGTCTGACCTTTTCACCTTTATCTACTGGTAGAAGATCGAAGTATCCCCCGGTATCTATAATTTCTGTTGTGGGTTCATCCTTTTCTTTGAAAATGAAAAACTCCATTTCAGGACCTACCTTGAAGTCTGTAAATCCCATCTCTTTAGCTTTTTCTAGGGCTTTCCTTAGAATATAACGGGGATCTCCCTTAAAAGGTTCTCCACTTGGTGTATATACATCGCATATGAATCGTGCAGTGTGTCTATTTTCCTCGAATGTCCAGGGTAGTATAGTGAATGTGTCAAGATCAGGTTTCAATATTAGGTCAGATTCTTCTATACCAACAAACCCATCTACTGAGGAGCCATCAAAGTATACCCCATTGTCTAGTGCATTTTCCAGTTCTTCGGCTGGTATTTCTACATTCTTAGGTATTCCTGCCAAATCAGTGAACATCAGTCTAATAAAAGAGATATTTTTTTCCTTTACAACTTCAAGAATCTCTTCTCTTGTCATGTCAATTTCCCCCCTTTTGAAAAAATATGGAAAATTATAACAAAATAGTGGGAAAATATCCTAATATTTGAAGACTTACTATAAGTTGATATCTATTCCCCCCACGATGGGGGGATTATGAGACGCATTGTTAGAGGTATTATCTGTTATTATTTGAGAAAAAGGAGACATATTATTCGTATACTGATATTTTTGCATTGCTTTGCGGAATTTTTTTGTTTTTTCTTCCATCAGCTTCATTCTTGCACGTGCTTCTTTAGCAGATGCCTCTGCCGCAACTCTTCTATCTGTGGGAGATGGATCAGCAGGTGCTAAAGCGGCACGACGAACAACTTCCATTTTTCTAATAGTTTTTTCTGGATCTTTTTCTTCGGAGGTGTCAATCTTTACCTCACCGGCTACAGCATATCTTTTACCATCAGGACCTGTTATGTATTTATAATATGGACCACCTCTTACATATGGACCTCCGGCTATTAGATGAGCCATCTCATGGGCTCTCACCTTTCTATCTATTTTTCTTAGTTTTTCTACTACTTCTCTTTCTTTTTCAGATTTCTTTTCTGGCATAGGATTTTTCTGCATTCTTGCCTTTATAAAGGAGTAATACAGTTGCCATTTATCGGAAGATTTATTTTTTGTTTCTCCAATTTTGTCAATCATATGTTGGTAATTGACATCCCATGCCATAGTTCCCACCTCACTATGTATAATCGGAATATAAAATCAAAATTTGAGGAGGGAGTACATATGATATTACAAACTTATCTTTTTGATGTACCAGGTGAAGTTAATACTAAAACTACATTGTCTCTGGCATTCGATGTTGCCCGTAAACTGACATCCAAAACCATTCTTATACCTTCCAGCAGGGGAATTGTGGCCAAACAGGCTTATGAAATGAAGCCTGATGATGTAAGGATGATTGTGTTTACACATCATATAGGATATTTCCATGATGATGAGGATGAGTTCGAACCTGGCCTTAGGGAATGGTTAAAGGAGCGTGGAGTAGAAGTGGTAACAATGACACATGCATTTGCGGGTATTGATAGAGGTATGAGAAAAGTTTTTAAGGGAATATATCCCACAGAAATCTTTGCTCTTGCTCTTCGTACTATGGGAGAGGGAACTAAGGTGGCAGTTGAGATTGCGGCCATGGCTGCTGATGAAGGTTAAATAACCACTAAAGACGTTGTAGTATCACTGGG
>CAZATH010000014.1:0-2477 GCA_964487995.1 uncultured bacterium | reverse complement strand
CGGCACGAGGAGTGGACACAGCAATCATAATAAAACCGGCACATACAAGAAATATATGGACCGTTAGACCTATACATTTTATATGCCGTCCTAAGCTGGTAAATTTTGTGTTAGAGGATGAGAATAGCAATGATGAAGACAATTGATGTTGGAAAGAATATTCAAGCTGTCATGGACTATCTAAAAAAATTATATCCTAGTAAAGATATTCCCTATGGGATCCAGTTTAGATTAAACTGCGGTGTTATAAATGTATATTTCTCAGGAAAACTTGTCTATCAAGGTAGTGAAAATTGCGAAAAGGTAATTGATGAAATTCTAAATCATATACCTCAACAGAATATTAAAACACCATCTATTGGTTGTGATGAAGCGGGCAAAGGAGAGTTTTTAGGACCGTTAGTGGTTTCTTGCGTTTGGATAAAAGATATAGAGTGTTATAGGAGATTACAGCGTAAGGGATTTTTTGATAGCAAGAAAATGAGTAAAAATCAAATGTTGGAGCTTTATAGCTGGCTTAGATATATAGGAAAGGGGAGTGAAAGTATAAAATTTTCTTACATGATAGTCCCGCCTGATGAATTTGATAGGTTATATTCACATATGGGAAATCTGACCCGATTGTTAGATTATTTGTATATTCGCGCTCTGCTCAAGCTTCCATTGAGTGATAACATTATAATTGATAAGTATTCACCAAAGCCACTTGTACCAGAATTTATACGGGGAGTTGAGCTGAAGGAAAAGGCAGAAGCTTTATTTCATGTAGCTGCTGCGTCTGTTGTAGCTAAAGTGTTATATGAAAAATGGATTGAAGAAAATGTTCCTTTGAAGATACGTGATATCTTGTCAAAAGGTCATTTGTCTATTGAGGAAAGACGAAACATGGTATATGAAGAAGACATAAGTAGGTGGGTGAAGAATGTATACAAGGGTAGCACGATGGATAATCGTTAGCCTGATAATCAGTTTGTTATTACCGGTATATAGTGTCTGGACAGTTAACGCAAGTAGTAGTAATACCAAAATGGATACGCAGATGGAGGTTACCTGTTCCGATGGAGATTTATTGTTAAACGTATGGTTCTACAATAATGTTGATGATAACATTAGCATATCGGTTTTGTCTCCTTATGGTATAAACTCGTATATAGCAAAGCCACAACCTGTAGATGCTCTTGATTCCCGCGTGTTTTTTGTACGTCAGGTCGTGGGTAAGTGTTTGTCTGGAGCTTATCGTGTTGATGTTGTTGGGAAGACATTATATACCTCTCTTGTTTTTGATATCGATAATAGCCATGTTAGTGTAAGTAGTGGTAATGAAAAGTTGAATGGTAGGATTTTTCTTAAGGGGCAGTGGTTAGATGTAAATGGGTATGTTTCCTTTGATGTTTATTATGAAAATAATTCTTCGGCTACAGTTTCTCTAACCAAAAAAGATATTTCTATGTATGTTTTGCTTTATGTAGGGAAGTACCTATTGTATAGTAGTGTTTATGACAAGGAGGGAAAGTTTGTTAAATATGCTATTCGTAATGGTCAAAGGTTAGAAGTGTTGCCACATCAGCGTAAAAAAATAGCAGTGCTCTCAATACCTATTCCCAGAGGGATGACTTTTAATAAAGATATGAAAGAAGATATAGACTTGTATGTTTTTTGGCATACAGAGGTTATTCCTTGGGCATGTGTGCATATTCCCATTTTTAAAAATAAAGAGTTTTCCTCTGTGCCCTCTTGGGGAGAGAAGTATATTGAACATTTTGCCTTGCTATTTGGTATGCCATTTACCGACTTGGAGAGACATGCTACCAGGGGAGACATGGCTGTTTTGCTTATGGCTCTTACTGGTTCAAATACTGTTTTTACGGCTACTAATAACAGTGTTTTTAAAGATGTTTATCCAACACTTATATATTACACCATACTTAATGATCTCTATCGTGAGGGTAAAATTACTGGGTATCCTGATGGAACATATAAGCCCTATAATACCCTTTCCAGGCTTGAAAGTGCCATTTTTCTTTTAAAGTATGTCTATGGTAAATCAGTTTACGATATGGTAAAGAAGGTTGAGGTTGAAGGTATTTTCAAGGATATTCCCAAGGAAAGTTGGTATGCACCATGGATAGAGCTTGCTTACAGAAAGGGACTTGTTAGAGGATATGAGGATGGTACTTTCCGACCTTTTTCCGCCATTACCAGACTAGAAGTAATTATACTTCTGGATAGAATGTCTATTATGTATAGAAAGTAAGACTTGATATTGTAGTATAAAAGGCCAGGGCGGACCTCGTGGTCCGCCCTGGGGATAAATTATTCTCCTCTAATGTAAGGCACACCGTCTGCTCTTGGTGGTCTTGCTTTTCCTATCAGTCCTGCTAGCACAATTAACACTAGGATATATGGTAGTGCTGTAAGGAATTCATTGGGAATGTATTGGCTTACAAAGTCGAGAAGTCTGATAGCATCGGCAAAGC
>CAZATH010000013.1:0-16339 GCA_964487995.1 uncultured bacterium | reverse complement strand
CCCTTCCCGGGGCTGGTGTGATTATACAGGAAACCGGTCAGGGAACTGCCACAGACTTAGATGGATCTTTTGTCATAATAAATGTACCGCCAGGAACATATACACTTAAGGCTTCATATGTTGGCTACAGAGATATGGTAGTAAAAAATGTGAATGTAGATGCTGATAGAACTACAGAAGTAAATTTCTATCTGTTGCCAGCAGCATTTCAAGAATCAACTGTAGTGGTGACCGCAAAGCCTAAAGCTATCAAGAAAGATCTAACCTCAAGCAGGACAATTACCACTGCCAAAGATATTCAAAATCTGCCCGCAACTGAAGTTACTGATGTGATAGCCAGACAGGCTGGTGTTTCAATTAGAGAAGGAGAATTGCATATAAGGGGTGGAAGGCCAGGAGAGGTAAGCTTTTCGGTGGATGGTATTGAAACTAAGGACCCATACAACAATTTTTCAACTTCTATTGTTCCGCTATTGGCTATGCAAGAAGCTTCGGTTGAAAGAGGAGGATTTGATGTGGATCAGGGCTCAGCTTCTTCAGGTGCTATTCAAATAATTACAAAAGAAGGTGGCGAAAAATATGAGATTAGTCTGATGCCCTACACTAATGATTTTTCTATATTTGGAGACAAGATATATGGTTTTTTAGATGAGAATAAGGGGGATCCATATCTTGACTTTCTTTTAGGGAAAAACACAGATTTTAAGAGTCCATTAAATAGGCACAGAACTCAGAATAAAACTTTTGAGTTTAGTGTTGGAGGGCCGTTTATACCTACATTTAGAAAAGGTCCTCGCTTTTATGTATCAGGAGTTATTTCTAAATATAAAGGAACATTTCCTGTTTCATTTGATCCTGGATTTTATAATATTGAAAATAATTACCAGTGGAAATTTACTTTACCGTTGAAAAATTTCAAGATATTTACAAGTGGTATATACAGGTATAGGCGTTTTAAGACATACTCAGCACCGTGGCGTCTGGCTTTGGATAACGGTGACATTACCTCGGAAAAAATACTTCAGGGGTCTTTTGGTATAAACTATATACCTAACTCTAAGCAATATGTAGAATTGAGGGTTGGTTATTTTGGTAGGGAATTAACCGATAATGTAATTGAAGATGCTGACAGGGATGGGATTGACGACTTTGCTGATAGGAATAAAAATGGTTTTGTAGAGGTAGACATTGATTATTTTAGAGATTCTCTGGGTAATTTTATAAATATTGATTCTGTTTTTCCTGGGGCAAAAGTTTACGAAGATAAAGGCTATGTAGAATTACCTTATTACTGGTGGGAGTCAGTTGTTCAAAATTTGTATCCTTCTTTAGGTAGCGGCCCTCAGTGGTGGAGTACGGATAGTAGTTATGCTTATTTTCCTTACAATAGATTCGCATGGGGGCAGAGGTCTAATAATGATATCAATGTAGTGGAAGTTAGAATGCAGGATGGGAGTATTGATACTTTAATAGAAATGAGTGGAACATATTACCAGTTTCCATTTATTCCAGATATGTTAAAAATGCGTAACAGGATTGTTCATAATATTGAAGATTCAATGGTAATAGATACTATCTTATCGGTTGGGAATTTGTATCTTCCCGATCCTCATACTTATCCTCGCAGTCAGTGGTATACTGGTAGATCAAGTACGCAAAGTTTTCTATTGAAGTACACTGGGCAGGTTAGTAAATATCATGAATTACTCGCAGGTATTGAGTATAAAAGACTATATGTAATGCGTTATGGAGCTGATTATGCTTCAGGTGGAAACATTTACATGACGCTTGTCAACAGCAATTTTACAGAAAGACCAGGAGATACACTGGATAATTTTGTAAAATGGTTAAGAAATCATCCAATCAAGCCCTATCAAATGGCTGCCTATATAAGGGATAAAGTAGAGGTAGAAGGCATGGTAGCCAAATTTGGATTAAGATTTGATTACTTTTACTCAGGTGGATATTCCATTTCGGATTCTACTAATCCGTTTGAAAACGATCCTCAATGGCTTTCAATAAGGAGGATCAAGAACCCCAAAAAAGCACAAGGAAAGTGGCATATAAGTCCGAGGATAGGGATTTCCTTCCCAGTGAGTGATAGGGATGTTTTACACTTTACCTATGGGCACTACATGCAACCCCCACAATTAAGCCAATTAATCGGTAACTATGTATTTTCCGGGGCCTTCCCTATCATAGGTAATGCTAATCTTGATCCAGAACTTACAATTTCATATGAATTTGGGGTAAAACATGCTTTTAATGAGTACACATTAATTGATGCTTCTGCCTATTATAAGGACATTAAAAATTGGGCAAGATTAAAGATGATACATTATGGAATAACCGGAAATTATTCTACTTATGTGAACGAAGACTATGGTGATGTTAGAGGTATTGAAGTTAGCTTTTCTAAGAGACCTGGAGGAGGCATTTTGCCGTATCTGGGGTTAAATGTAAATTATACCTTCCAGGTTGCTCTCGGTACATTTTCTTCTCCGTTTGATGCATATGATTGGGCATGGCGTGGTTACCCTATGCCACCTCATGAATCTCCCTTGGACTGGGATCAGAGACACAGCTTGCAGACTGATTTAAGTTTCATTGTTCCAAGAGGGAAGGCTCTATTTGGAGGAATTGATGATTGGGGTATTACAGTAGACCATCAGTACGGTAGTGGATTTCCATATACACCGCCGATAAAAACTGTTAGAGAAGCCATAGAAAATATTAATGCGGCTCGATATCCTTCTACACAGAATACTAACCTGAGACTATATAAAAATTTCAGATTTAGCAAAGGGAAGGTATTTCTCAGATTTTTTGTGGATGTTAATAATTTGTTTAATCGTAAGGATCTTATTAGCGCAGCAAATATTGACTGGTACGTATTTTTCCATAATCCAGAAGGCGAGACACGTGACCCAAGAGTATGGTCAAGTAGAAGGAGAACAAGATTGGGTATGCTTTTGCAGATAAAAGGATTTTAAAGGAGGTCGCAAATGTTACGTAAGCACGTGATATTTTTTGGAATCCTGCTTTTTAGCCAGTCTCTAATGGCAAGGTCACTATATTACAGCTCCAAGGTCAAAAACAGAATAATGGGTACTAAAGATGCCGGTAATTTGATAGTGAATCAAACACAGGGCGGAGTATGGAACTATATCTCCAATTATGGATCTTTAGGAGGAGAATTTGGTAGCGGCTATTGGGGACTTTCATGGCCAGGTGGTGCTGCAGTTAACAACTACTATTTATGGGGCAGTTATTTCACGGTAGGAGTTAAGGTGGGAGGTGTGCCTTATGTAACAAATCATAACTATCCCATGGGAGAATGGAGTCCATGTCCAGATTTTCAAACTATAACTGGCCCTGGTAAGTCCCCCTTTGATGTGGTAACTTGTTTCCAGGACGAAAAGGACAATAATGATAGAAATTCAGGAGGAAGGCATACTGGCATTAGAGTTATAATCAGGAGTATGCAGTGGCCGAACTATCCTTTTAACGATTTTATTGCATATGAGATCTATATTACATATGATCCATCACAGTGTGATATAAATGGCCATAGTAATGTTCTTGATAGTTTGTATGTGGGGCAATGGTATGATTGCGATGTTTCCGGTATAGACCAGTCAAATCCACACATTGACGATATGGTATCTTTTGATGGTTGGACCGGACATGAATGGGATAATCTACAGATTCTACCTCCGATAGGGGACTCAGGCACGGTATTATCTGATACTTTTATTCCTATTCCAGATGGAGTACCGGATAATTATGTGATTTGGGGAGACGAGCCTGGTGAGATAGTACTTGATACACTTCATGCAGTTGATTATACTAGCCCGGTTACATCGCAAACTTATAAAGTTTATATTTTCCCACGAGGAGCTTCTTATATGTATGATGGAGATGACCCAGCAAATCCTGGCGATGATACAGGTGAGGGTGGTGCAGCGGCAGGTTACGTGGGAGGAGCATGGATTTATGCCCCACTTGATAAGTTAGAAATTCAGGATGCTGACTCAGTTATAGATGTGGGAAGTGGTAAGTATTTCGTTCGTCCTTGGTCGCACCAGTGGTGGAACTGGGAGCATGACCCGGCAACAGATGAGGATATTTATAATTATCTTGCGGGTCGTAGTACGGCAACTCAGTATTACAGATTTGCTCCTCTTCCATATAATCTCGGACAATCTGTGTTTGACTATAGATTTCTCAATACTATTGGACCATTTAGGATTGAAGCAGGTGATACTCTAAAACTTGTCTGGGTAGCAGGTGTAGGTCAGGGACTTAATGGCGGTGTTGATGAATATTGGGGAAGAGGATATTTGCATGGATTAAGAGGCATAATAGATAGAGCCTTCTATGCATACTATGCCGGCTCTCGTCATAGTGATCCTTTAACTCCTTCAGATCCCGATCAAGATATACACTGGAAAATTCCCGTTCCGCCTGTTGCTCCAACTCTACAATATTCTGTTTCTCCGGAAGGAGTTACATTGTTATGGGATAATAAGTCTGAAATAACTCCGGATCCTCTAAAAGGAGTAGTTGATGTGCAAGGATACAGGGTATATAGAGCCAAATTCCAACCGCTGGGATGGGAATTACTTGCTGATCTACCTAAAAATTCAGATGGAACGTTTATTCATACCTTTGTTGATACCACTGTCATTCCGGGATTTCCATACTTTTATGCAGTGACTGCATATGATAATGATACTTCCCCTAATGGAATAATAGGTCTCGAAAGCAGTAAGAGTAATTACAAGAAGGACGACAAAGGTAATCCTCTTGCTATCACGAAACCTACTCATACGGGAACATTGAAGGATGTCGTTGTTGTGCCTAACCCATATTACGGTAATGCAGTCTGGACAGCACATAATGAAATAGCAGATAGAATAGAATTTCAGAATCTCCCCCGATCATGTGCGATAACGATTTATACTTTAAATGGGCATAAAATAATAACGCTTTATAATACAGAAGGGTCGGGTTCAATATCATGGAATTTACTCTCGGAGGAAGGGATGAAAGTAGCGACAGGAACCTACATTTACAAGATTACCACACCAGATGGTGAGAGCAAGATAGGGAAGTTCATGATACTCAGGTAATAAAGGAGGGATATAATGAATATATTTGTTTTTTTGCTTGTTGCGCAGGTTAGTAAGGTGGGAGTAGCCAGTTCAACGTTTTTATCGTTGAACTATGATCCGGTGTCAGCTGCGATGGGAGGAGCCTATACAGCAGTTGCCGAGTCTCCACTATCTGGTTTAACAAATCCGGCAGGTATATCCAACTTAAAGAGTAAATATACCTTTTGCGTCTCCAGTATGCGCTGGATGGATATTGGAGAGTTTCCTATAGTAGGTGCTGTAATAAATATGAGAAATAGGGGAAATTTAGGGATTTATCTTGCGGGGTCTTATCTTGGAAATATGCCAGAAACTAAGGTAACGGAGAATGGTATAGTTTATACAGGCAAGGACCTCAGTTATAAGACATTTATGATGAATGTTACATATGCCAAGTACTATACCGATAAGTTTTCAGCAGGGTTCTCTATAAAATTATTCCATGAGGATTATGGGGGTTATGTTGGTACAAATAATGTTGCCATAGACATAGGAAGTTTCTACTGGACTGGTTTTAAAAGTTTACGAATTGGACTTGTGATCAAAAATTTAGGACCGGATTCTAAACCTCGTGGTTCTTATAATTTTTATACAATAGGGCAGGGAGGTAGCATTGAATCTCATAAAGAGCAATTTAAAGGTTATCCTCTGCCCATGTCTTTTGAAATGGGAGCTGCTATGGAAGTTATAGAAAATCTAAATTACAAACTAACTCTTAGTTTGGAAGCTATTCACCCAAATGATTACTATGAAGGCCTAAGTGTAGGAGCCGATTTTAAATTGCTACACTTATTTAATTTACGTGGGGGATACATGTACAATCAGGGAGAACAGAAATTTGCTGCTGGGTTTGGTATAAATATACGTGGCGGCTTGGGGCTTGATTATTCATATACATATATGAATACGCTTCCTCCAAAGCATAGAATACAGATTTATTATAACATGTAAGGAGGGAATTATGTTGTCTATAATATTAGCGTTTTTTATGTCTATAGGTGATACATCTTATGCTCCTCTTTTTAGGGTTGGTATCAGTCTGGAGGAGCACATTTCACCTGTTGTGTCTGTAGCAGAGGGAGAACATTATAATTTGTATATTCCCTATTCTACTGAGCATGGTATAATAGCGGCTGTGAATCCCGTACAAGAGAGACTATATGTTGTAGCAAAAAACAGTGGCCTATATTATACTTCTGAGCTTTCTTCAGGAAAGTGGGAGTCTGAGGCTATCCTAAGAAAGTTTTTGGGAACAAGTGAAAGAGTAAATTCTACTAATGGTATAGTATTTATTAAGAAAACACCAGTGGTGAGAAGTGTGTGGTATATATATGGCTCATATGGCATTATCAGAATGATAAGCAACGTACCGAATATTGGTAAGATGATTTTGTATCTTGAAGACGTTCCAATAAACTACCTTGTTGCAATTCCTGGATCCGATACATCAATAATAGCAATTTCAAATGATACTATAATGGAAGTTTCATTTGTCTCGTCTGATTCTGCAGAAGTTAGAATTATAGATACAATTAATGGTGCTTATAAATTATGGTCTACCAGTTCCTCCGTTTTTGCAGCAGGAGACTCAGGACTTTATAGAGTATATCCTGTTTATGATAACAGCCCGTTATATACTGGTAAAGTGAACTCATTAGTGGAGAGAGCAGGTGTGCTTTATAGCGCCACAGAAGAGGGTGTTCTCAAAAGTTCAGATGGTGGAAGCACTTGGGAACAATATTTATTTGATGGCAAGCCTATAGAAATGTTGGGCCTGCGTGAAGACACGCTCATTATTGTTCCTGAGAGTGATAGTGCTGTGTATTACAATCTTTCTTCATCAAGTTCCTATAATGTTTATGCTATATGGCCAAAGTATTTTTATAAAATTGGAGCCACTAAGGTATATCAGATTCTTACTGTTAATGATGAATATTTAACTTTTGCAACTGATGTGGGCCCTTTTATACCGGTAAATGGTAAACTTATGAACATGGCCGGAGGCACTCCTGATAAACTGTATTTTGATAATGTTTCTACTTTTGTTGTTGATACATTCATTTCTCTGTTTAATAGCTTCTCTGATTCAGTTTATAAAAAGTTACAACCAATAATTAGTGATTATGGGCTTAGTTTACCCCAAAAGATAAATGTATTGATCTATCCCATTAAGCAGTTTGTTGATAATCAGAATAACTTTGTTGTTGATTATCTACCTTTCTATGGTTATGCACAAACGTCTAATATTGACAGTATATTGACTAACATCGTGGGAATTAACGCTCAGCCTGAATTTCAACCTACATGGCCATGGGTCTCGTATTTAGATCTTACACCGGATCTTCAGAAAACCATACTGGCTTATAATTTTGCTAAACTCTCGGTTATGATTAAATTACCCAATGAAAGGCAACCTCTGATAACTGCAATAGCAGAGTATCTAACACAGAAGGCTGGCTATAACCTCACCAAGGGGTTTGTGGTGGATAATATTGAATTTGAGACTAATTATAATCAACCTCTTCTATCAGGTTCACAGCATCATCCGGATGCGCTTGATGTAAGAGAGGTAGATAGAGAGAGGCTATTCTATTTCATAGAGTTTTTATCAGAATACCTTGGTGATGATGTAATTCGTAGACTTATTTCTTTGCCAGAAACTTATACGGGATACAACAGGCTGGAAATGGCTCTGGATACAATTTCACTGTCAGAGTGTCTCAACAATTGGGCGATTAAAAATGTGATGGGGCGATATCAGGTCGATTCTACATTTAAGGTGGTTCCTTCAAGTGCTCCTATCGTGCAACCTTTGTATAATTACGCAACTTTTTATTTGAGTATTGATTCTAACAGGGAATACTCTATGGATATATCAAATGATATCCCGGCGGAGGATTTTTATGTAGGGTTGGTGCAAGATACGACGTATCATAAAATTGTATTCACAGATACCACAAGAAATTATAAAAGATTTTCTTCTTCCACTTCAAATAGAGTGGTTGTGCTTACCAATTCAACGCCTAATATTTACTATGTATCTTTCTCTGAAGATATTATCCCACCAGACACGCCCAGATTATATATTATTCAGAATCCAGGTTTTGTCGCTACAGCTGATTTTTATATCTACGGTTCAGAGGAGTTATATAATGATGTTGGGAATGATATTAATGTAAGAGTTCCAGAAATATTGTTCGAGTCTGAGGACACTACATATACTTACAAACTCAACTATTTTACTTATGGAGATAGCTCTTACGTATATCGACTCCATAGCTATTTTCCTATTATGGGAAATTTCCTTGTAAAAGCAAGGGCACAAGATGTATATGGCAATGAGATTATTACAAAAGGTTATCCAATTTCTATATTTACCATTGAGGGCTCTGGTAAATATGTTCTTTTCAATGGGAGAGTAGTACTTCATATTCCCGAACTTCTTAATCCCAAAGGTATCAAACTTGTCTGTACTTATAATACTACAAGTGATGAGGTATCTTTTACCTTGGGCTCAAATAGTATAAAATTCAGCGAAAAAGTGAAATTGTCAATTAAAGTACCGCGGAAATGGCAATATGTT
Source organism: uncultured bacterium (assembly GCA_964487995.1). Lineage (GTDB taxonomy): Bacteria > Coprothermobacterota > Coprothermobacteria > Coprothermobacterales > JAADFF01 > JAADFF01. Next base: position 7,600 of record CAZATH010000013.1, on the reverse strand, counting down.
AACGTTTTCAGATGGGAAAATGGAACATGGAACAAAATCGAGACTGTTGTAAACAAGGATGGTGTTGCAAATGTTTTTGTAAAGACACTTGGAACATTTAAGGTTAAGAAAAGTATGGAACATTTTGCAGAAGATAATCCAGTTACCGAGGCAGGTATATATATAAATGGAATTTCTACGAGTAAACTCTCGTTCACAGTTTCTGTTGAGAGCGGATTTTCGAGTGGGAAAGTTATGCTTTTTGACGCATCGGGAAGAATGGTTAAAAGATGGAATATGTTACCCCATAAACACATGCAGAAATTTGAATACTCTGTCAGCTCTAAGGGAGTTTACTATATAGTGGTGGATATTGATGGTAAGGTATATAATAAGAGAGCTGTGGTAGTAAGGTAAGGGAGGGATACCAATGAGAAGTAGATTCTTACTTATTGTTGGATTGATAGCCTTCATTTATGCCTCTGGCTGTTCAACCAAAAATATAGAAGTTCCAGAGGCGAAGGATTATGATGAAACTTTAAAACTTGCATGGTCAGATTACGATAATTTCAATTTTGAAAATGCATTAGGAAGATTTGATACGGTTGTTAACTATGATGTAAGTTATTCTTATGCACTGCTTGGCTTGGGCTGGACATATGGGCAGATGGGACAAAAAGATGAAGCTATATCTTATCTTAATCTCACAGTAACATCTCTCACAAATACACCACCTATTAGACCTGTTTTCAAATGGCATCCTCCTATAGCTAATGTTTCGCTTATCACTCCGTTCTTTGATACTACTTTACAATTGGTTGAGATAAAAGTACCTGATGAATACAGACCTATACTCGGGCTTCTTAAATTTCATATTGTGGGGGACGTGAGGAACTGGAAACTCTACTATTTTACAGATTCCACGCTGGCTTTGAAACCGGAGTATCTTGATTCTACAGAATATCCATCTTTGTTTGACAGTTTGTATATTGATTTCTTAACTTTGAATGCCGATGCATATGACTCTATTTTGTATAGTGCTTATGCAGGATTATCGTCAGCATACTCAATGTCAGAGAATTATACAAACTCAATATCAGCAGCTCTTGTTGTTCTAAAACTTAAGCCAGATTTTGAATTCTCTCACTACCCGTTTACCAGAGCACGAGATATTGCTATCAATCTCGCTTCAGATTACTTATCTTATGGATTGAACTTTAATGCCGTTAGTATTCTTGAGTCGCTTGACAGTACATGGTCGTTTGACTATAATAATATCAAGTTGTATTCAGTCAAAGGAATGGAAGAGATATTGAAAGAAATAAATAAACTAAAGGGGCTTAGCAAATAATAAGGGAAAGGGGTTATATGCACCCCCTTTCTCAGATAAAAAGACATTAATAAAAAAGGAGGTAAGCATGTACAAAAAAGTGGTAGTAATGCTCAGCATGATAGCTCTATCATGGGCAAATATCAGAGTCAACTTCAACCCGGATAAATACTACAATAGACCTGAACCCAATAAAAAGGCAGAGATTGAAATGACCACTTCCCCTACTAAAGCAATCACTCTTATGGAGCTTTATACCGACTCAGCGGCGAACCAATATGGAATGTGGTCACAATATCAGAATCCTGTAAATATTCTTGGTGATACAATACTATTTGTTAACAGAGCTTTGTCTGATTCTCTCTCTGGTAGTGGCTTTATCACCGCAGCGTGGTCCGTAGATGGGGGAATTACATGGTCAGTAGCAAGAGACATTAATGTTATTGCTGGAGTTGCGGATCAGGGTGGAAGGTATCCGTCTGCACTACCAACTCCGCTCGGACCTGTTGCCACATTTCCTGAACTTACAGGAGGCAATTGGGGGTATATGGTTGCATTAACGGGGATATACGATGACCCATCAACATGGTATGGAGAAAATGGTGGCAATCAGGGAGTCCACAAGAATGTTTCTGTGTATGTTCCGGAGTTAAATGCAGCATTTTGTGTAGGAGCAAGTGCATCAGGCGGTTTGCTGTATGGTATTTATGATATAACTAACGGATATTACACCACATCCCCTACGGCTGTATCTGATATTGCAGATCTTATGGGACTTGATTATGCAGCTGGTTTTGTCCATATGATTGGTTTAGGTAATAATTTTGAACTTCTTGACGTAAAGTATGATGTTAATAATGCTACTTTCGCTGTTGATACACTTTCACAGAGTATACCAGGCTATATTTTACCGTCTGGTGATACTCTTAATTCTATTGGTTGGTATGACGCAGCTGTACTCAGTGATGGTACACCAATTATTGCTGTTGGTCTTGTAACCGATACTATTGGTAAACCGATACTGAAACAGTATGAAAGTAGAGCAATTGTTATTATAAGACCAGATACAACTTTTCTTGCATATGTGGATACAACTTCAGATGGCTCAGGCTTTGTATATTATACACAACTTTCTGTAGATAAGACAAACAATGCTGTACTTCTTGCTTACGAGAAGATGACAACTCTGATAGATTCAGCGTATACGGATACTATACCTTGGGGTATTTATGATATTGTAGGTAAAGTTTCAACTGATGGAGGATATACCTGGTCAGATGAGATAAACTTTACTAATACTCCTGATATTAGCGAACAGATGTTTCAGCTTGCAAGAAGCTTTAAATTTACTGCTTCTGATACAATGGCCGCAGTATTTGTATACGCAACGCCACGTGGTACATCAGATCAGAATTATGACCTTATGTATGATGTGGCAGCTGTTAATGGGGCAACCAGCGTCTACTATCACTTGGTTTCCACTGGAGTCCTGGCAGCAGTGAGTGAGAGAAGGATAGGAATAACCAAAACATTCACCCTTACAAGTAATGTGGTAAAGAATGCTCTCACCATAAACGCAAACCGTGAAATTACAGGTAACCTGAAAGTTGTTGATCCAACGGGTAGAGTTGTGAAAAATATCCCCGTAAAGTTAAAGTCAGGTAGGAATACCATATCACTAAATGGAATTCAGTCAGGAGTCTACTTCATAAATCTGAACTCTCAGGTGGAGAGGATTCTTATAGAAAAGTGATGTACGATAAAGTAAATATTTTCCTTAAGGGGAGCAGCAAAAATGCTCCCCTTTTTTTGTATATTACATAAATAAGGGGGAGAATATGTTTATTGTTTTTTTTCTGCTTTCACAGCTTTATGCAAGGGACCATCTTTTAGTTAAATTTGATGACAATGTTATACAAGGCATACAAAAGTTCCTTGTGTCAAAGTGGCAGAATGGTGCGCTGGTATATTATGTACCGGAAAGAGTGAAAAGTAGCTTTATCGATAAAAATTTCGTCTTACAAATCAGGAGATTAATTACTGGTAAGTTTACTCCTGGTAAAGATAACATTTCTGAACTTGATAAGTGGTATATAGTCACCATAGATACTTCAATGATAAGTATTGATGAAGCTTACTCATACTTGAAACATGATAAGAATGTTGTATGTGTAGAATATGATTACCTCTACCCAGTTTCAAACGTTCCTGATGACCCATATGTTGTAAATGACTATTACTCAGGTCAATGGTATCTATTTAAGATTGAGGCTCTTAAAGCATGGAATTATACTGAAGGTGATTCTACAATATTTGTCGGTGCTGTTGATAGTGGTGTGGATTTTGATCATGAAGATATTGTTGATAATCTATACATTAATCCTGGAGAAGACATAAATCATAATGGTAGATTTGATGTGAGTGATATAAATGGTTCAGATGATGATGGAGATGGTTATGTCGACAATATTATAGGCTGGGATTTTATGAGTAATGATTGGGATCCTACCCCGGATGGAAGTGAAGGCTCTGAACATGGTACACATGTATTTGGAATAGCATCAGCCTCTACTAATAATGGGTTAGGTATTGCTGGGATTGGCTGGAAAGTTAAAGGTATGGCTTTTAGGTGCGGAACTGGTCAATATATATATATATCTGCTGCTGTCAATGCGATACATTATGCCGCTGATAGAGGAGTTAAAGTTCTTAATTTTTCTTGGGGAGGATACGATTATAATCAAAGTGTTGTCGATGCTGTAAATTATGCTTTTGACCATGGTGTAGTAATGACAGCGGCTGCTAGTAATGACGCAATTGGCTATGCTGCTTATCCAGCTGGGTATAACCATGTGATAGGTGTGGGTGCTACTGACCTGAATGATCATAAAACGGATTTTTCCAATTATGGGCCTGGAGTTGACATAATGGCACCCGGTTCTAATATAATTTCTACCTTACCAAATGATGCTTACGGGGCTCTCGATGGAACGTCAATGGCCGCTCCTGTAGTTATGGGTGTTGCGGCGCTTGTGCGATCATTGAAACCAGAATTCTCTCCTGCTGATGTTGAATCCGTACTAATTTGGTCTGCTGACCCAATAGATTCTGTAAACCCCGATTCTTTATGGGGTAAATTGGGTGCAGGCAGAGTAGATGCCTATAAAGCCCTCTCACTCCTTGTTAAATCCGATATTTCAGTAATTGGAGACAGTATCGTGGACGGTAACGATGGCCAACCATCTATGGGAGAAACTGTTGAGATTTATCCTTTACTTAGTAATAAACTTCATTGGCAAGATGCCTCCGATATTACTATAAAAATAGATAGTGTATTCCCTAACGGATACGTGATAGTAGAGGATAGTGTTGCAAGGCTATCAAGTTTACCAGACGGAGAAGAACAATATTGCACTGATCCATTTGTTGTTTCAATTATAGATACTCATTCATTATATATAAAATTTCATCTTACTATTACTTCAACCCCAGAAAACTTTAAAACCCACACTACACATGAAATCTTAATAAATTATCCTTATGTGCTTATTGTGGATGATAATCATTATAATGAACCTTACAAAAACTTTTCACATTATTATGAAAGTGCTTTAAAGGCGTTGAATATTGGTTATGAGAAAATAAGTACACCCTTAATTCATTCTCTCAGGTTCGACAGCATAAAATATGTTATATGGTTTACGTCAGATGACTCCACCGAAGTATTGACACAGGATGAAAAGGATAGTATAATTTCTTTTCTTAATGCTGGAGGTAATATTATTCTCTCGTCTCAATATGTATGTGAGAAAGATACGGATTTTATTTTACAGTATTTTGGTGATAGTGTAGGGGACCTTGCTATACCACAAAGATACATCAGGTCAGATAGTTTAGCTCTCGCGGATGGCATAATAGATACTCTTTCCTTTAGGATAACGGGAAGTGGCGGAGCGGATAATGATTATTCTATAGACAAGTTGATCCCTGTTTATTCAAGAGGTATTTTCCACTATGTATTGCCAACGGGGTCTGGATATTATGGCGAGGCTGCCACCTTCTATACTAACGGAACTTTTAAGTCCATTTTGATTCCATGGCCAATTGAGGCGATAGATGATAATGCAGCAGGAAAAAACACAAGGTCTGATGTACTTAGGACTCTACTTAACTTGCTTGGCATGAATATTTCCAAAGTGAAGGAGAACAGGAGCTCTAAAAACTCATGGTCTAAGGATAAGATTAGACCATTTTATGTTATTTTTTCAGATGGTCTTTCGGCTATGTTATCACAATCTATTTTTCTTAATAATAGCAACTTCAAAGTTTATGGAGTAGATGGTACATTTATAGCTCAGGCTCGATTACACAGGAATAAAATGATTTTTTCCAGGAGACTGAGGAGAGGTGTGTATTATATTGTGCCTTCTAAATCTGATGAACCAATTGTGAGGCTTCTGGTGCATTAAATGGACTGAACTATAATGGTTTAGACACTGGTATCTCAACAATTTTCTTTTCATAAAAGCGGGTCTTTTAAGACCCGCTTTTTTAGCTATGGATGTTATACAGTTAATTAGGGCTATTGTTATGTACTTTTTTTATTCTTATATCTCTGATTATTTTGAGGTATTCATTCAGACTATCTTTAAATATTCTACATCCTTTGTTATTTGTGTTAAAATAGACTTTTGTGCACCCTCCCCCACATATAGGTAACATCGGGCATGTTTTACATTCTTCAAAAGTTCCTGTATATCTAAAAGGATCTTTTGTCATCCATTTAACGTAAGATGGTAGGTCGGTTATCAAAATATTCCCTTCATTGTCCAATTCTCCTATTACATTCATTATAACAGGACATTTGGCTATTTTGCTATCTGGTAAAATTATGTAACTACCTTCGGCTTCTGCTCCACAATTGACATAGGAAGGCTTTAAAGAGAATTGAAGGTTATATCCAAGGTCTAAAGCAAATTTTGAGATTTCAAGTAGCATGTAAGTGTCCTTAAGAGGAGAAAGAAGAAAGTTGTCCATGTTAAGTATATAATTAGCGGGGCTTTCTTTTTCTCCTCCTCCTGCTACCATAGCAAAATATATTTTAACAGTGCTTTTCAATTCTTCTGGAAAAGAGTTTTCTAACCAGTCCTTGATGATTGGTAAATTTTCATGGGTCAGATTTACCCTGATAGTTATAAGAGCTTTTTCTTCTTTGAGTATATTAGAATATTCATCAGATATGGAGATTAAATTTGAAATAATTTTATCATAGGTTCCAAGCCCTCCTAATAATGGCCTCAATTTATCGTGCTGTTCCTTGGGACCATCTATGGTAATATCATAACCAGTTATACCTGCATTATAGAGGGCGAAGAAATTCTCTGCAGTTAAGAAGTATCCGTTTGTGGACATATATTGTGTTAAATTTACCTTGTGTTTTTCAGTTATAGATCTTATTTTTGAACTCAAGTCGAGTATTAATGGAATTTCTAACAATGGCTCACCACCGAACCATCCTATAGACAGATTTTTTCTGCCCGGCAATTGTTTCTCCATGAATTTTAAAATACGTTCTATATCTCTCTGCGTCAGTTTTTTATTTTCTTTTTTTTCAAAGCAATAAACACAGTCAAAGTTACAGAGCTTTGTAACAACTAACGTCAGGTTAAGTGTAGTAGTATCAAATTTATTCATCCAGTAAAGATATTTTACTAAATCAAACTCGTTAAGATTTTTGTCCACCAATAACCCATGTTTTATGAGATTGTTAAATATTAAGGGTTTTTCTTTCTGTAAAGTTTCAAGTGAATTTTCGTAAATTTCATATGCATTTTTATCAAGAGCAAGCATTGCATTGCTTAATGTATTGTATAACCATACTTCTGTATCAGTCTCGTCAAATTTGATATTAAAAAATGACCGCTTATATTTCATTTTATCCCTCCGTATAACAATCCAAGTGTTCGGGTGCCCCGCGGTAGCACCCGAGATCATGGTCAGTCTCTACAAAGAAGATCACCTGATGGACAGGTATGGCAGTTGAGTGGACAATATATGGTCATTCTCACAGTCTCTGGCTGGATAGTTCCCTTGTTCAACATTTCTCTATCGATTTTTATCCCTTCGGTTACTACCTTCATCTTTACCCTCCTTTTTATTTTTTGCATCACCTCGAGGTGATGCTTATATTATACATGGGTAGGGGGTATTTTGTCAAGTTTTCGAGTTGCCTCATTAAAAATCTACACAAAAGTTACATCTTTGACTCAAATTAGAATCTCCGCAAGACTT
>CAZATH010000012.1:0-16815 GCA_964487995.1 uncultured bacterium | reverse complement strand
AAATAACAGGTATTACTCACACATCAAGTGGTACTTACGAAGTTATATATATAGCGGGGCAAAGGCACCCTATATACAACACACTAAGAAGTGTAATAAACTCATTTAACAGCAATTTTCCATATATTAGTGGTATAAACATATATACTCCCAATTTTACCCCTATTATAGAAACTGCTAGTATACCAAAGAGCACACTATTATCACTCGTGAGAGATCAATCTGGCAAGGCTAGCATACACACAAACCTTATTCATGCAGTGTCCCTATACAAATTACACATATCAAACTTACCTAACAGCACAGTGTATATGGTCTTCGGTATCAAAACGTACCATATGCTATACATTTTATTTATTATCATAGGAGCCCTAACGGTAACCATATTCATTTCACTATATACAACATTTAAATTGGCAAAAGAACTTGCGCATAAACTTGCCCTTCCTCTAGAAAAAATCATCAACTCTATAACTAAACTAAAACCGCCTTACGAAGATTCAGAACACATTTTAGAAGCTGCCTATTGTAGCTACGCACCGGAAGAATTAATTCTCATGTTAGAAAAAATAAAAGAAATGATCACCGCAAACAAGAGATATCTAAGACAACTAGAAAATGAAAAGAGTAAAACACTGCTTGCTTACGATCACGCTAACAAACGGGAAAAAGAATTATATGATGCGTATTATACCTTTGCCACAACCCTAGCAAGAATAGCAGAAAAACATGACGATACCACCGGAAAGCATATACAGAGGGTTGGAGAAATATCAGGATTCATTGCAGAAAAGATGAAATTACCCTCAATGCTTGTAGATCAGATCAGGAAATTCGCCCCTCTTCATGATATTGGAAAAATCATGGTGCCAGACAGCATTTTACAAAAGAAAGGCCCTTTGACAGAAGAAGAATGGGAAATTATGAAAAAACACACACAGTTTGGAGCAGAACTACTAGGAAACAAAAGTCACTTTATGGTGGCAAGAAACATAGCTTTGTATCATCACGAGAAGTATGACGGTAGTGGCTATCCATTTGGTATCAAAGGTAATCAAATACCTATTGAAGCCCAAATTGTTGCACTTGCCGACATATATGACGCATTAAGAGATGAAAGACCATACAAGCCGGCACTCACACACGATGAAGCCGTAAAGATCATACTCTACGGTGACAACAGAACAAAACCTCAGCATTTCAACCCGCAAATATTGGAAATCTTCAAAAGATATCACAAAACAATAGAAGAGATATACAAAAAGTTACAATAAAAGCCGATGCAGAAGCTATTCTTCTGCATCGGCAAATGTAAATCCAAGCATGGGTATTTCATATTTGGGTAAATCATCAGGAGAATCTGCATCCACCCCTACAACAAAACGGTATCCCAACTCATCCAGAAGCGCTGGAACATATGGTGGAGGAACGTTATACTTACGGTTCACTTCTAGGACAATCTTATCCTCAGAAACTTTTTTCAGAATCTCTACATAATATTCTAGTCCAAGCAATGTTTTACCATAACGTTTATACCACAAACCAGGTCTAACCCAATACAACACCGGAAGTATTTCTGTCCATTGAAGTAATATTTCTTCCATCATAGCAGGAACATTATCTTTCTCATCAAAACATCTTTCAGAAACAGCTACAATATCAAATTCCTTTAACAAATCAGCAGGAGTGTCTCTCAATACCTTAGCTGGGACCTCTATACCATAGCTCATATTAGAATATCTAGCTTTTAACAAGTTCATATGTTCCTTGTACTCTTCCCAGCGATTGGGTGGAACGAAATCTATAAACACAATCTCTTCAATATTTTTATTTTTTGCATATTCAAGCCACTGTTTAGGTGATGAAGAACCTTCTCCCCACGTCGTATGAACATTAAACAATCTTGCCATCATTTTTCCTCCAATACCTTGATGAATGACTTCATCCACACATGTAAATCACCAGGATGACGGGACGACACCCAATTACCATCGACCACAACAGCCTCATCAACATACTCTACACCAGCTACAATAAGATCATCCCTAATACCCACATACGATGTTCCCTTTCTACCAGAAAGAACACCAGCAGATATCAATACCTGTGGCCCATGACAAATTGTTGCCACCGGCTTGTCAGTGTCAAAGAAATGCTTAACAATACGTTTGGCACTATCGTAAAGTCTAACTCTTTCTGGAGCCCTACCACCGGGCACAACCAAAGCGTCATAGTCTTCAGGATTGACTTCATCAAACGCAAGTGTTGCATTGATACGATACCCATGTTTACCCTCAACATATCCTTTTTCAGGAGCAGCAATAACAACATCATATCCTTCTTCCTTTAAACGATAAAAAGGATACTGAACCTCAATATCTTCAAAGTATGGACCTGTAATGATAAGAATCTTTTTCATATATCTTCGCCTCCTTTTTCTAAGGTTTTTTCCCATTCATTTAGCAACTTGTTTACCTTCTCCCTTACCTGAGGAGAAAGTTTCAACAAAAACTCATCTTTGACAGATAGCACCTTTCTTACTACTGTGAGTGTAGGAAACGCTATATAAGGCTTACCGGTATATGCTGTCATAATAAGAAGAACAAGGTAAACAACCACCAAGATAATAGAAGCAATAGCCGTTATAGTACCCAGTGCTGCAATAATAATCAACAACGACATATTGGAGGGCGGAAAGAGCCATAACCACACAAATGATGCAAAAGACATTATGCCACCAACCGCAATTAAGGCAACTATTAGCTTTGCCCTCCATATGGCCCTTTTGTCTATAAATGCCAAAAGAACCTCATAAGAATGATCGACTCGTATAAGCCGACATTGTTTACCTTGATCTCCTTCACGCCAGGTAATACACTGACCTTCTCTTCGATCTCATGAATAATTTCATCAAGATACGGATCTTCTTCATCAAAGGCAATATCAATAGTCACAACCCCATTATCAACCCCAATATATTTAACACGCTTAGCCGAGACGATATCAATACCTAGTGGAGGGTATATCACATGGTATAACTCTCCTCTTACCAAGTCATTATTGAGATCCTCTGGTTTAATTCGCCCTTCCTTCATCAGATAATGTCTAATTGCTGAGCGTAATCCATCAACAGCAAGAACAGAACAGTGATACTTAATAGGTGGAAGACCACCAAGCTCGTCAACAGCCTTCTTCCACGTGATATTCATAGCCTCATCTATCGTCTTGCCTTTGGCAAGCTCTGTAATAATAGATGCTGTCGCAATATTAGATGCGCAACCAAACGATTCAAATTTTATATCCTCTATTTTCTCTGTCTGAGGATCTATTTTTAAATAAATTGCAACCTGATCACCACATGCCGGGCTTCCCACAACAGCCTCGGCATCGGGATTATCTATTCGACCGAGATTCCTAGGATGTAAAAAATGATCTACAACTTTCTCATTGTACTTAATTGCCATAACACATCACCTCTACTTCTTATATATTTCCGGTGCTACCGGACTAATCTTTCTAAGAGTGGCAACCACATCGGGTACCACTTCAAGAAATCTTTTAACATCATCTTCAGTGTTGTACCAGGAAAGGATCATTCTTATTGAACCATGGGCACGGGCATAATCATTGTATAAGGCGAGAATGACATGGTTTGCTTGAAGAAATGGATTGGCACATGCCGAACCGGTATCAACAGTAATGCCATTCATATCCAAGTACATTTGCACAGCTTCACCCTCAATATATTTAAACGTTACACACACATTGGAAGGAGAACGATGCTCAGGCCAAGGACCGTTGATTTGCGTTTCAGGTACTTTTTCCAATAAACCACTTATCAACATCGTTTGCAACTTCTTCATCTTATTGTACTTTTCGTCATAATCTTCAAGCATAAGTTGAAGTGCCTTCATTCCACCGCGAATTGTAGGGATATCAGGCTTCTCTTGTGTCAAATTGAAATGTCTAACACTACCCCATATGGTAGGCACAATAGATACACCCTTTTTCACCCATATAACACTAGAGTTCTTAGGACCGTGTATTCTATGGGCATCGGTAAACACAACATCGGCAAAATCAGCATATTTCCAACGGGGAGTTCGTCCCAGAGATCGCGTTGCATCAATGACAAAAACCACATCTTCTTTCTTTTCCTTTATGACCTTACCAATAGTTGGCACGTCCTGTACAGTTCCCACCATAAAATTTACATCTGCCATCACAACCATGGCCGTATTATCTCTAATGGCATTTTTGACATCATCGAGATCAACCATGCCATCGTTGTTAACCTTAAGATAAGTTACTTCTACTTTTTGAGCCTTTTCTAGCTTTTTAAGTATAGATAGAATTGTTGAACCAGGTTCAATTTCAGTGGTGATAACATGTGGAATCTTTCCATACTTTTTCCAATACGCATCAACCACACCTCTGATAGCAGTATTGGCAACAACTATCTCACTTGGACCAAACTCCACTTCATCAGGCTTTCCCCCAAAGAATGATGCCCACACCTTTTGAGCTTCTTCAATAGCCTCCCATGCCTCTGTTCCTGTTGATGTAAAGGGTGCAGGTGTCCAATATTTTTCTTTCATCCATATATTCATCTCTTTTATTACTTCCTCATCTACAAACGTGCTACGACAGTGATCAAAATACACTCTATCCATATAACTCCCTCCTCTATTTATCATTTCCAGTTGTATTATACCATAAAAGTTAATATGTATAAACAATAGTGGGGGTATGTACATACCCCCACTATAGAACTTATTATTAGAGTAAATCTATAACCTACGATACTGCTCTAAATATGGAATGATATCTACATATTCTTCAAACAACTGGTCATTGCCACTTGCCCAAATACCATATGTTTTCTCATCTATCTGATGTAGATAGACAGACCCACCTACACCAAGCACCAACGAAGCACCTGCCGCCATGTCCCACATACTAAGACAAGGCTGAAAGTACACATCGAGAAAACCTGCAGAAACCCAAGCAAGACCCAAAGCTGCAGAACCAATACTACGTAATTTTCTCGCATGTAAAGAAGAATACTCTTGAAACATCAGTGCTGCCTGTTTAGCCTCTTCTGTGCATCGCCGTGGAAAACCAATACCAACATATGCACCTTTTATAGAAGTTTCAAATGAAGGATGCAATCTTCTACCATTGGCCCAAACTGGGGTATTAACACCACCCCAATACAATACATTTTCTGTAGGATGAAATACTGCACCGGCAAACATACTGCCTTTCCTCAGAACACCGACACTGACCGAGAAAATAGGTACTCCTTTGGCAAAGTTTGCCGTTCCATCAAGGGGATCTATATACCAGACAAAATCACCTGTAGCCTCACCACCACCTTCTTCCCCCACAATAGAATGTTCCTCAGATAGTTTTTCAGACAAAAATGTTCTTATTACTTTTTCCGCTTCTTTATCTGCCTCTGTCACAAGATCTGTAATGTCTGTCTTTTCCCTAATGTCTTTAACATGAAGATATTTCTTCAGCAGCACATCTCCACCAAGATATGCTGCTTCCGCCGCTATACTCAACACCACTCCAACATCCATCATATTCACCTTCCCTCTTCAAATAGATTATTGAGTATCACAGATGGAGAATATTCAACCCAATCTCTAAGTTCTTGTCCAAAGCTGAGAAAGGCAATAGGTATACCAAGTTCCTTCCAAATAGAAAATATAAACCCTCCTTTGGCAGTAGAATCAAGTTTTGTAAGGATAATACGAGATACTGTCACAGCATTCATAAAAGTCTTCGCCTGTCTAAATGCAGCTTGTCCCTGAGTGGCATCTAAAACTAAGAAACTTTCATGGGGGGCATCAGGCACAATCTTTTTAACGACACGCTCCATCTTCTTTAACTCTTCTATGAGATTCTTCTTTGTAGACATTCTTCCTGCTGTGTCAACAAGCACATAATCGTATCCACGAGCTTTTGCCTTCTCAACGCCTGTATAAATAACAGATGAAGGATCCGCTCCTCGTTCACCAAGGTGTGCATCAACACCCACTTTCCGAGCCCAAAGTCCTAATTGATCTGTTGCTGCAGCTCTAAATGTATCTGCTCCTATTAATAAAACTTTTCCCTTTTCCTTTAAAATAGCGGCAAACTTTGCAATGGTCGTTGTCTTACCAACACCATTTACACCAAAGAAATAATAGACAGTAGGTGGAGCAGATGCAACCTTAATGGGTTCTGGCTTGGGGGGCAAATAAGAAGCAAGTAGTTGTCTAAGCCTCATAGTTCTTTCTTCAGGTGGATATTCCTCAACAATATCCAGTAGCTCCTCAGCAAGCATTACTCCAAAATCTGCCTTTATCAAGAAAGCCAACAGTTCATCTCTTTCATCCTCTGTCATCACATTCACAGAAGAAAAATCAACCAGTGGTGTCGTTACCTCATCTATACCTTCTGCTAAGACTAATTCCTCATCAGTCAAATTATCCTGTTGAGTAATATCTTCTTTTATCTCGACATCCTGCTCAACAGAATTTACGGGGGAAATATCTTCTAAAGTGGTATCTTTATCTTTTGCATCTAAATCTTCCGTTTCACTTAAACTGACCTTACTAATATCAGCTGTTTCAACAGGTGTTGCTTTTTCCACTGGTTTGTCAGAAATGATCTCTGCTTTTTCCTCGGTAAGAATAATGTCTGCATCGGAGATTTGAACTGTCTGCTCGTTTTTTTTCTCTTTACGGCTTTTTTTACCAAAAGAAAATATCTTCTTAAATTTATCAAGTATGCCCATGCTCCTCTAACCTCCTCCATCTATTAAACATTCTTTGCTGAGAAATTGGTATATCATCAAGCTTCAGCTTCCCTTTCTTAAGCATTCTATAGTTTATCAAGGATCTTACCATTTCTCCTAAATTGCCCACATATGGTCCTGAGATAACATTCTTCGCTAACTCCTTACTGGAATGAAGTCCAATCTGTATCACAGGAATACCATATTCTTCTAATTTTTCCACAATCGTTGCCAATTTAACCACTGCCTCATCAACAGTTAAAGGCTTATATTTTCCCTCATTAAACCATTTTTCTACTTCAGTATTTCTCAGAACCACCAGCGGAAAAATGCGAACACCTGACAAGGCTTGATTTTTACTCCATAGAGGTATATCGTAAACTTCTTCACCTTCACATGGCAACCCTATCATAAACTGACCTATCACATCAATACTCACATTGTGTAAAAGTGAAATGGCATTCTCCACATCCTCAATGGTATGTCCTCTGTTTACACACTCTAACACTTCATTGGATAACGACTGAATTCCAAGCTCCACCGTTGTTACATGAAGCTCTTTCAATTTAAGGATTATATTTTCTGTAATAGAATCTGGCCTTGTAGACAACCTGATACCTTTAACTTTACCATTCTTAATAAAAGGTTGAATCCTTTCCATAATTTTCCAACCTGTTCCCGACCACAGCGGTGTTCCACCATAAATAGATACTTCATCATACTCTTTACTAGATTTTTCTAAAAACTCAAAAGCGGCATCTATCTGGGCTTTATATTTTTCCCTGGAAACACCTGACGAAGCCCACTGATTACAGAAGCTACATTTAAATTTACATCCGCTAAAGGGTATAAATATCGGATAAATACGTTTACCTTTCTGTTTTTTCATTTCCAATCAACACCATTAGAGCCCTATTAGCCGCATCCTTTTCGGCATCTCTTATACTATAACCACGTCCTTGTGCAATAGGTTTTTTGTCTACATACACGGTTGCACGAAACATCTTACCTTCTTTTACAACATCATACTCGGGAAAGAGACCTTCTTTACTCAGAATTGCCTGAAGTCTACCCTTAGGGTCAAAGGAAAATAATATCTTCTCTATCCCTTCAGGACCTGGAACAATATGATGCATTACTTTATAACCCCATTTTTTTGTAGCTTCAAAACCATATGTTAGGTACAAATATGCTACAAATGATTCGAATATATCGGCAAGAGTGCTTTCCGACACGGGAAAACGGTAAGATTTTCCAACCCTCAGAAGTCTACCCAATCCTATTTTTTTAGAAAGTTTGCTGATAAATGTATTATTGGTAAAGTATGCCTTAAGCAAAGTTAAACTTCCCTCATCAAGCTCTGGATAGTGCTCAAATAAATAACTGGCTACAATTAGCCCCCATACACTATCTCCTAAAAACTCCATCCGTTCATAATCTTCACCCTTCTCAAATGAAGGGTGTGTGAGTGCTTGCCTTAGAAGTGGCTTACTCCATTTAGGAGGATTTTTCCAAAAATTGACATGTATATAAAGGTTTTCCGCATTATCTGTAAAAATGCCTTTCTTAAAATTTAAGATATTTTTCAAGAAGCCCCACAATGTCCCTCACCGTTTTAACATCAGGTGTAATATCTTCATCTTTAATCTCTATACCAAACTCTTGCTCCATTGCAAGTACTAGATCAACCATGTCAAGAGAATCAACACCAAGCTCCTCAACAAGATCAGTATCCTCTGTAATCCCTTCCTTTTTTACAGATAACGTATCGGCTATAACTTCTATCACCTGATTTAACAGTTTTTCTCTCTCCATTTTACATACCCCCTGCAACCTTTTCTTCTATTTTACCAACGATATCATGTATAGCCAGTTTATACATTGCCTTCATCGCACTATAAACTGCATCTTCACCACTACGACCATGCATCTTCATTACCAAGCCCTTTACACCCAAGAAAGGAGCCCCTCCATATGTCTTATAGTCAAATCGCTGTTTCATTCCAGTAAAAGCATTCTTCATCAGCAATGCTCCTATCTTAGAAAGAAGACCACCTTTCATTATCTCTTCTTTCAGCACCCCCGTAATGGCATGGGAAACACCTTCGGCTGTTTTCAGAAATACATTGCCAGAAAAACCATCTGTAATCACAACATCATATCCGCCATCCCACACCTGGTGAGGTTCAACGTATCCTTTAAACCATGGATACCTGCTCAGTAGTTCTCTGGCATCTTTCACAACCTGTCTTCCTTTTTCCTCCTCCTCCCCAATATTGAGAAGATATACATTAGGATTTTCTTTTCCCGAAATAGCCTCATAATACACCCTACCCAATATGGCAAAGCCGGGGAAAAAATCAGCCCTCACATCGGCATTGGCCCCAAGATCTCCAAACACAAACGGAATACCACTCAATGTAGGCATAAATGCCGCAAGCATGGGTCTCTTAACACCCTTAATTCTTCCTAAAATAAGGTAAGCTGCAGTCAAAACAGCTCCTGTGCTACCGGGTGAAATCACACCATACGCCTCATTATTCTTTACAGCCATAGTGGCACAAACCAATGTTGATCTTTTCTTATTCTTAACAGCATACGTGGGCTTTTCATTGGTTGTAATTTCCTCTTCACACTCTTTAAAAGACAAGCGATGCACCCCACTAGCATAGGGTGCATCGCTTTTTAATCCATAAGCAATAACCTCTACATCTGAATGTTCTCCGAGAAATCTCTTTACGCCCGCAATAATCGGTTTGGCCCCGTGATCTCCACCTCTGAGATCAACAGCAAGCACAACAGACACGATGCATCACTTCTCGTCTTTCTCAACCTTAATATATTGTCTACCTTTGTAATAACCGCACTCTGGGCAAACCATATGTGCAGGAACAAGAGCACCACAATTGGGACACCTTGCCAATGTCACGGTACGAGGTGTCCAATGTGCCCTTCTATTTCTTGCCCTTCTGCGTGTTGGTTTCTTCTTTGGAGCTCCCACCTTCTGCACCTCCTTCTAGCAATTTCCTTAACTCATCCCATCTTGGATCACTTGGCTTATCTTCTACATTGCCTAAATTATACACCACAGGTTGCCTGTCCTTCTTGTTATGCACAGGACAGAGTGGCACGGTGCTGAGAGAGGTAATAATATAATCTCTCACCACCGACTCAACATCAAGTATACCATCTTTTAAGTAGAATGTGTCCATGTCTTTTTGTGTACGTTCTTTCTCCTTCTCTCCAAGCCAATCAGGATCGCCTATAACGAATTCATCGTAGAAATTAACCTGTAAAAGATCGTTAAATGGTTCACCACATACAGCACAAATACGTTTTACAGTGATATTCAACGTACCTTCCAGTAAAAATCGATCTCCTATCTTCTTTAAAACCAAACCACCATCTATAGGAGTTATTATCTCTCCCTCTATAAGGTCATCAATGTGCATCTGCTCACCTTCAAAGATGAGCTCTGCCTCTTCACTTCTCATAAAATTGTGAAGATTAATCTTCACGTTACTTTGCCTCCCCACTTACAATCTGATATGTATCACGGGCTATTACCAGTTCTTCATTGGTGGCAATAGAGAAAACTTTAACTTTAGGATCATCAGTAGAAATCAATGCCGTACCCCTTACATTGTTTCTTTCTTTATCAACTTTAATACCTAAGAACTCTAAATCTCTGCACACAAGCTCTCTCAAAGGAGGAGAATTTTCCCCAACACCGGCTGTAAATACCAATACGTCTAATCCTCCCATAGCAGCAGCATATGCACCAATATACTTCTTTATGCGATAGGCATATATTTCAAAAGCAAGAGTAGCCTCCTTATCACCGGCAAGATAGCCATCCTCGACCTCACGCATATCGTAGGTCTTTCCACCCATAAGACCTAATATTCCACTCTTCTTATTAAGATATTTATCCACCTCATCTGCTGTCATGTTGAACTTTCTCATTAACCATATCGGGAGAGCAGGATCAATATCACCACAGCGAGTCCCCATAACCAAACCCTCTAGGGGGGTAAAACCCATCGATGTATCTACAGACTTACCATGTTTTACGGCTGCAACAGATGCCCCATTACCAACATGGACGGTAATAATCTTTAGCTCTTCAATAGGCCTACCCACTAATTCGGCAGCCTTCTGTGATACATATCTATGAGATGTGCCATGAAAGCCATAGCGACGGACTTTATACTTCTCATAAAGCTCAATAGGCAAGGCATACAAATAGGCATGCTTGGGCATTGTCTGGTGAAATGCCGTATCAAACACACCTACCATGGGAGTACCTGGCATCAGTTCTTTACAGGCATAGATACCCATAAGATTAGCGGGATTATGAAGTGGTGCTAGCTCTATGTTATCCTCCAATGCCTTGATAACTTCATCGGTAATAAGAACAGAACCAGAAAAGGCTTCTCCTCCATGAACAACTCTATGTCCCACAGCACCAATAGCAGACAGATCTTTCATCACACCATAATTATCATCTGTTAGTGTATCAAGCACCCACTTAAGGGCAACTTTATGATCAATTTTATCCGAACGTGTAAATTTAATGTAATCTCCTTCCCCCTTTTTATACTTAAGAAAAGGTTCTTCAAGTCCTATACGCTCAACAATACCTTTGGCAATAACTTTCTCATCGGGCATGCTAATAACCTGAAACTTAATTGAGCTACTACCAGAATTGAGAACCAATATATCCATAAAAATCACCTCCCTTTAAATTTTTCTCGTAATGCTCTTTCAACAGATGGTGTAACCAAACCATCAAGCTTGCCACCTAGTCTTGCTATCTCCCTGACAATTGTAGATCTTAGGAATTGATACTTAAGGTCAGAAACCATAAATATAGTCTCTATCTCGTTTCTAAGGTGTTTATTTGCAAGGGCTATTTGCATTTCATATTCAAAATCTGAAACGGCCCGGAGTCCTCTTATCATGGTATTATATCCATGAGCCTTCATATACTCCACAGTAAACCCACTATTCTTGTCTACTATCACCCTTTCTTTATCAAAACCTGCATCTTCTAGTGCCATATAAACAAGTTTAACCCTTTCATCAATATCAAACAATACCCTTTTGTTAGGATTTTCCGATACAAGTATAACGACTTTATCAAAAATAGATAAAGCTCTCCTGACAATGTCAAGATGCCCTAGCGTAATTGGATCATAGGTACCTGGATATACAACCACAGAGCAACTTTCCATATCCACTTTATATCATTCCCCTATCCTTCATTGCATCTACAACTCTTCTCATTGCATTTACATAAGCCCCTCTCCTCATAGGTGCTCCAAACTCTTTGGCAGTATCAAATACCTCTTTAAATGCCATTTTCATCTTTTCAGAAAGTCTCCTATCTACCTCTTCTTCAGACCAATAATATCCTGTGATATTTTGAACCCATTCAAAATACGACACGGTAACACCACCTGAATTGGCAAGAATATCTGGAAGCACCATAATACCTTTTTGATACAAAATCTCATCTGCCTCAGGTGTTGTAGGACCGTTGGCAAGCTCAAGCACAAATCTTGCTTTTATATCCTCGGCATTGTCTACCGTAATCTGATTTTCTAGTGCAGCTGGAACAAGCACATCTACATCTAACGTAAGAAGCTCACTATTGGATATTTTTTCAGCACCGGGAAATCCTACAACAGTTCCCATTTCTTCCTTAAACTTTATTACTTCAGGAATGTTCAAACCATCACCATTAAAAATACCTCCCCGTGAATCGGAAACTGCAACCACTTTTACACCTGCTTCGTATAAAAACAATGCTTCATAAGAACCTGCATTTCCAAATCCCTGAACTGCAGCTGTGAGTCCTTCAAACTTCATTGCCACTGTTTTTAAGGCTTCCTTCAGTATAAAAAATCCACCACGGGCAGTTGCAGTAGATCTACCCTTAGATCCTCCTATTGACAGCGGTTTACCGGTAAAACTTCCAGGAGCCCAATAACCACGGCATTTGGAATACTCATCCACCATATATCCCATAATCTTAGGTGATGTATACACATCGGGAGCCGGAATATCCCTTTCTGGACCTATCACATCATATATAGCATCCACAAAGGCTCTAGAAATACGCTCTATCTCGCCATCAGAAAGTTCCTTGGGATTAATAGGTTGATCATTCATATCCCTAAAACGAATACCACCCTTAGCACCACCGTATGGCAAACCGGCTGTTGCATTCTTAAAGGTCATCCAACCAGATAGGGCCATAACCTCTTCCTTGGTAACATCCCAATGAAACCTAATACCACCTTTTGTAGGACCTAAAGCATCGTTGTGTTGTGAACGCCAACCGGTAAAGATTATGATATTACCATCATCCATTTTAACAGGAAATCTCACTTCCACAACCCGTTTGGGCCACTTTAGCAGCTCCACAATATAACTATCAAGACTTAGTAGTTTAGCCGCCGTTTCTACCTGTTTTTGGAAGGCTTCAAAAGGATTCTTGGTCATTACCACTTCCCCCTTCCGCACTAAGCACCGTGCACCAATAATGATATTTTTATTTTATCACGATTAAGCAGAAGGGGGATGAAATTTTAACTGTTTACTCTGATCATCATGTGGTGATACTCAGATAAGAGAGTTTTTATAAGTTCTTTAACAGAAACAATCTCCTTTACTCTCCAGGCATTGCTACCCGCAAATACAAAGCCTTTTTCAAGGTTACCTTGTGCAGCATTGGTAAGGGCTTCGGCTATACAATAAGGGGCTTTTCTAAAATCACATGTCTTTAAACACTTCCACCGACATGTAAATGGCTTTGTAATACCTTTTTTAACATCTTCCAAAAAACTATTGTTAATAGCTCTGCCTGGCATACCAACAGGACTATTGATAATAACAATATCTTCTGGAGCTGCATCTATGTAAGCCTGTTTAAATCTATTATCGGCATCACATTCATGGGTAGCAACAAATCTAACCCCCATTTGCACTCCATCAACTTGCCAAACATTGAGTGCGGTGTATATATCCTTTCCATCCCATATTCCCCCTGCTGCGATTATAGGTATATGTCTATGATATACATCTTCCCATTTGTGTATAACTTTCTTCACATCTCTTACTATATTCTCTAAAGCAGGCGGATTGGATAGTTGCTCTTTAGTAAATCCCAAATGCCCCCCAGCCATGGGACCTTCTACAACCACTCCATCGGGTACTATTCCATAATGCCTATGCCAATACGAAAAAATAACACGTGCCGCTTTTGCCGAAGAAACGATAGGTAAAAACTTAGTATTCCAGTCACGTATTCCCGCCTTTTTCAGAACAAATGGAACATTTAGGGGAAGTCCTGCTCCCATGATGATCACATCTACATTTTTCTTTACCCCTACCTGTAGCAACCTTTCAAAATCAGATAGAGCCACCATAATATTTAAACCTATTGGTCTGCTGGTAATACTCTTTGCCTTTTCTATCTCTTCTTCAAGGGCAATAACATTTGCCTTACGTGGATCCTGCTCCCATAAAGGATGTTTAAAACCTATGCCTGCCGCAGATATAACACCAAGTGCTCCCTCTTGGGACACAGCCGATGCCAGTTTGTGAAGAGAAATTCCCACCCCCATTCCCCCTTGAACAATGGGAATAGGTATGGTTAAATCATCAATTTTTAGCGGTTTGATATTAAACATTCAGCATTCCCCCTTTCACTAAAGTTAGAGTGAAAAGGGAATATAATCGTTACAAACAAAAATGGGGGAGGTGTTCCTCCCCCACATACTACTGCTAAGCTATTAACTACATCTGATGTAAAATGGACATGGCAGCCATCGTAATAGGATACACAGTAGGAGCCGCAGTAAGAAGAGGATGTGTTGCAACCTGGGTGAAAGCCAATTCAGAGGCATTCATGCCGGCTGTTACAGCCGTTGCCAACACATTGACAAGCTCTCCCACAGACTTGCCACCTGTCAGTTGGGCACCGATAATATGCCCCGTTTTCGCAAGTGCTATCAACTTAACAACCTGCTTCATAGAACCTGGCACACTACCGGGATGTGTATCTTGTGTCTCAAATTTACCAATAATGATATCATAGCCATGCTCACGTGCAGCCGTCTCCGTCAAGCCAACAGCGGCAAATGTTCTACCACCAACAACCGTAGAAAAACCAAAGGCACCAAACACAGCGGTGGGAATTGCCTTAATACTATACAGATTAAGAGCTGCTCTTCGTGCCGTTGCCGTCGCTACAGATGCAAGCATGGGACATAGTCCATTTGTGGTAAGGGAGCATCTATTCTCTGCGCAATCACCTACGGCATATATATCCTTTACTAGAGTCTTTCCAAGATTATCGACAACTATACCTCCAAACGTTCCAACTGGTATACCTGCCTTCTTAGCCAGATCGGCATTGGGACGGTATCCAATGGAAAGTATAACAAGATCCGCCGGAATACGCTCTCCGCTTTTTAAGACAACTTCCCTAACTCTTCCATTTTCCCCAGCAATTTCTGTTACCAACTGACCTGTTTTAATAGAAACACCTTTCTCTACCAACACCTCTTCAGCCATAGCGGCAAACTCTGGATCAAACGCCTTTCCCAGTACATGGGGAAGCATTTCAACAATCGTAACCTTCTTACCCAAAGAAGAAATCTCATCAGAAAACTCTACACCTATAAAACCACCACCAACCACAACTACATTTTCGGCCTTCTCTATGCGCTCTCTAAGTTCCTTGACAACATCGTAGTTTTTGGGAACAGTAAAAACACCATCTAAATCTCTACCGGGAATAGGGGGAAATACCGGCTTTGAACCAGTTGCAAGTATCAACTTGTCATAGGCAATTTCTTCTCCACTACGCAGGAGTACCTTTTTCTCATCGGGAATGATCTCTATCACTTCATCAATGATAAGATCAGAACCTTTACCAGTAATAGCCGTATCAGAAATCAAGTTTTTATCAACATCTCCCACAGTCTTCACCGTGTATGGAATTCCACACGGAACCAAGACCTTCTTATCCTTTCTAATAACTACAACTTTCTTATCAGGATAGGTCTCCCTAACAGTAGCAGCAGCAACAATACCTGCCGCAGAACCACCAACTATCACCACATCATACGTTTTCATATTATCACCTCCTGAAAATGCACATTCTATACCCTATTCTAACAAAGTTAGATATATAATATAGTAATTAACTATATTTCAAAAATAAAGAGGAGGGCAAAGCCCTCCCCTTTATCACACAAGGTTAACATTACTTCTTGGGATGCTTAATAGCAGCCTGGGCAGCAGCAAGTCTTGCAATAGGTACCCTATATGGAGATGCAGAAACATAATCAAGACCTACAATATGACAAAACTCTATAGATTCTGGATTACCTCCATGCTCTCCACAGATACCCACATCGAGGTCAGCCCTTGTCTTTCTACCATCTTCTACAGCAATCTTAATCAGACGCCCCACTCCATCTCTATCGAGAACAATAAATGGATTCTTAGGAAGAATACCCTCCTCAACATATTTAGCAAGGAATTTACCTTCCGCATCATCACGGGAGAAAGCAAAAGTCATCTGGGTAAGGTCATTGGTACCAAAGGAGAAGAATTCTGCATACTCTGCAATTTGATAAGCAGTAAGAGCAGCACGTGGAACCTCTATCATGGTGCCAACTTTATACTTGAGATCTACTCCCTCCCTGTCTAACACTTGGAATGCAACTTTATCTGTCATCTCCCTAAGTCTCTTCATCTCATTGACATGTCCAACAAGTGGATGCATAATCTTCACAATAGGATTCTTACCCTCTTTCTTAAGCTCCGAAGCTGCTTCCATCAATGCTTCAACTTGCATTTCGTAAATCTCTGGGTAGACAAGGCCAAGACGGCAACCACGGAATCCCATCATGGGGTTGTGTTCTGCCAGCTCTACAGCTTTATGATATAGTTTTTTCTTTTCTTCAACTACATCAGCTGGGGCACCTTCATCTTCAAGTTTTCTA
>CAZATH010000011.1:10569-16853 GCA_964487995.1 uncultured bacterium | reverse complement strand
TTTAATCTTCTTACACCTTCTTATCGCTTTAGAATTCATTCCCAGTATTGGCCCCTTAGAGAGGACGAAGAACTGATAGAGATTTCTCCACAAGATGCCCTGAATTTGTCTGTTAAAGATGGTGATTTGGTAGAGATATATAATGAAAATGGAAGATACCAACTGAAAGTATATATAAATGGCAATATTGCACCGGGATTTGTAAGGGTATTTCACGGAGTTTACGGTAGTAAAATTAGCAATCTACTCAATGTATCACTTTCCAAGATAGGACCCAATTCTGTTATTACAGATACCTACGTCTATTTGAGGAAAGTGGCAGAATAAAATTACTGGGAGGTGATACTATGAGGTATGCCAAGGTTGTTTTGGCTATTTTGTTAATCTTTACCTTATCCTTGTCATTGGTTGCGTGTGGTGGTTCTCCTGCCGGTGGAGGCGGTAGTAGTCAAAGTAGTAATGAAGGGTCCAGTGGTAGTTCTTCTAGCGGTGGAGGAGGTAGTAGTCAGAATGATGATGAAGAGGCCAGTAGTATAGACTTGTGGCAGGCTGTTGATGGTATCTATATTGTAGATGGTGAGGATATGTTCCAGTGGATAGGCCAAGTGGTTAATACAATTGTAGGTGATGAAAACAAGGCTACCGATGTCTTTTTTGGCTACTCATATGATGATATAGGAGATGAATATACCTTCAAGTTGGTTGTAGGATTTAGTGGAAATGGTAATTACCTCAAGGAGCTTCAGGAATTGTTAAAGGGTAAGGGATACAGTATTGATGCCGATGATGAGAGTTTGGATGCCGAAAAAGATGAAGGAGGTTATCACTACAGTATTGAGGCTTATTATTATACTGATGATAAAGAAGGTGGTATTACCTTCAGGGCAGTTTCAAAGAATAGTTTTCCCGTAAGCGTTAATATTTCAGGTATTTTAACTCTACCATGGGATATGTCTAAGTTCGAAAAAGTTATACAAACAGCTATAGGTAGGAAACCGGCTTATTTAAATGTTGAACATGGTAGTGCCGATGTGTTGTTTGAACTATATGATCAGAATCAACTTAAGTTGAGATATGAGCTTAAAGATCCATCTCTTACTAAAGAGCAAATGGAGGCTTTAAAGAAGGCTGTAGCCAAACTACTTGGCACATCTCCAAGTGATGATATGATTGGCTCTTATGGAAAGGATATTAAATCTGTACAGGTTATATTTGATGCAGAGAATCACGAGATAAAAGTATATCTTTACACCACAGAAGAATTTTAGATATAGAATTTAGATAGAGATAAAAATATGAAAGGGGGAGCTATGCTCCCCCTTTTTATTGTTGTGTATCATCGTTGGTTAATGTAATATGCCTCCTAAGTACATAAAGTATAGTGTGAATATCAGGGCAAGGATATACATCAGTGGATGGATATCTTTGTATTTGCCGGTAAATAGCTTGATTAGAGTATATGTGATGAAGCCCACACCGATACCATCGGCAATAGAGTATGTAAGCGGTATGGATACGAGAACCAAAAATGCCGGGATAGCCTCTGAGGGATCGGAGAAATCTACTTCAAAGAATGTGCTCATCATAAAGTATCCTACAATAACGAGTATTGGTGCTGTTACAAAATCTTTAATGACAGCAACTATGGGGGCTATGAATAAACCCACCACTAAGAATAGTATTCCTGTGGTGACGGCAGTTAACCCTGTTCTTCCCCCTTCTTCTATACCAGAGGCGCTTTCTATGTAAGTTGTAACCGTAGATGTTCCCAAAAGTGCTCCCAGTGTTGTTCCTATGGCATCGGTGAGTAGCACTTTGTCTACATCAGGTATTTTCCCATCTTCTGTGATATAGCCTGCCTTGGCACTAAGTCCAGCTACAGTGCCAAGTGTGTCAAAGAAATCCACCATAAAGAACGAGAATATAACACCGATAGCTCCAGCACTGAGCAAACCGTGAAAATCAAGTTTTAAGAAGGTGGCATCGAGAGTTGGGAGTGAAAATAAACTATGGGGTATTTCTATAAGTCCTGTTGCCATACCGATAATTGTATTAACAATGATGGTAATTAGCAGAGCTCCAGGAACACGTAGTGTAATTAAGACACTTGCCAAGAATAAGCCAAAGACGGCAATTAGAAACTGAGGAGTGAGTAGGGCTTCTTTGCCCAGTGTAAGCATTGTGTTGGGATCAGGTGCAACAAAACCCATGTGTTGAAGGCCTATAAATGTAAGAAATATACCTATACCTGCACCGATAGCATGTTTGAGTGAGTTGGGAATAGAGTGGGCAACGGCACTTCTAACACTGGTTATGCTTAGCAGTATAAACAAAAGACCTTTTACGAATACCGCTGCCAGTGCCACTTTCCAACCATATACAGGTGCAACGGTAAATGCAAAGTATGCATTGAGTCCCATGCCAGCTGCCAAGGCAAATGGCTTGTTAGCATAGATACCCATGATAATTGTTGCTATACCAGCTGACAAGGCTGTGGCTGTAAGAAGAGATGGGATAGCATCTTTACCCATTGCCGCAGCAAGCATGTTGGGATTAACAATAAGAATGTAAGCCATGGTCATGAAGGTGGTAATGCCTGCGAGAATTTCCCTTTTTACTGTAGAGCCTTGCTCCTCAACATGAAAAAACCGAGATAAAGCTTCCATCTGAGATCCCCCCTGTTCCCCCGCTTATTTGAGTGTTTTTACAAAACGATGCTATCAAAATATTTAGATTTCGTCAATATGATGTTCTTAAAATAATGAAATTTCCACATCGGCTTTGCCGTGAAAGAATATATCTCCTTCTTGATACCCAACTTTGAGGGCAACTGGCACTACTCCTCTGGATATAGCCATGGATAGGGTTTTGCAAAATACCGGATCTTCTTTACAATTTGGTTTTACAGTAGCAATGGAAGGATGGCATACGAGAAAGGTTATGAAAGAGGGTATATTAGATGAGAGTATTTTTAAATGTTCAGTTCCCCGCTTGGTAGGGGCATCTGGAAAAAGGCATGTGTTTTCTTTAAATAAAGTGCAACCTTTCACCTCCATGAGACTGTTGTAGGTGGGATATCTAAGTAAAAAATCTATTCTATGATTGCCTATCTTGTATTCTGGCCTAAAATCTACAATTTCTCTAAATTCTTCTACAATTCGCGCTTTAAGTATTGCCTCCATAATGCTTCTGTGTAAACCTGAGTTGAGAAGTATCCATCCGTAGTGTTCTCTATAAATGGCAATAACTTTAAAATCTGTTTTGGGAGAACGTTTGGGAATAAGCATTATAGGGCGACTTTTTATAAGCAGTTCTCCAAGTCTTCCCGAATCGTGAAGATGGGCTTTATATATTTTTCCATCTACTTCTACCTGTGCTACAAACCGGTTAAGTCTTTTAATAAAAGTGCCTTTTATATGTGGTTTATAGGTGTTTACCTGTAGTTTTATCATGAATAAAATCACTCTCCTTGTGTTAAAATTATAGATGAAGAAGTTGTAGTTATGCCAGAGAAAGGGGGGAACCAGGGTATGCTGTTTGATAATGAAGTGCTTTATGATGATGGTCAGCATAAATTTATTATGCTTGGCACAGATATTAGTGGCGAGGAAGGTATACCTGTTAATCAGTTTCTTATAATTGATGGTTCGGAAGCTGTACTTCTTGACCCAGGAGGTGCCCATGTATTTGCAACGGTACTTGCCAATGTATCAGAGGTTATTGATCCCACAAGGCTTACTGGCCTGTTTTATTCCCACCAAGATCCTGACATTACATCGGGTATTATGATGTGGCTTAATGTCTCTGAAAGAGCCAAGGTTTATGTATCGGAACTGTGGGTTAGATTCCTACCCCATTTTGGTGTATATGATGCCAAGAGGGTGATTGGTATTCCAGATAAGGGTATGGATATTAGATTTTCTTCAGGTAGTGTACTAAAGGTAATACCCGCTCACTATCTCCATTCACCAGGTGAGTTTACACTGTACGATCCCATAGCCAAGATATTGTTTACTTCAGATATTGGTGCCTCTGTCTTGCCACCGGGCACTAAATCAAGGAAGGTAGAAGATTTTGAATGGCATCTGAAAAACGCCATTGTAGAGGCATTCCATAAGAGATATATGGCTTCTAATACCGCTTGTAGAAAGTGGGTGAGTATGGTAAAAGGACTTGATATAGAGTGGCTTGTTCCACAACATGGTGCAATATATCCAAGGGATATGGCTCAGAAGTTTTTAAATTGGATGGAAAATCTGAGGTGTGGCTCAGACATCATTGATCAAGTTTATGGAAGATAGGTGATGGGCTATGGGCCGTGACGAAAAACTTGCCAATATTATAAAGGTTTTTTCCGATGCCATGTTTAAAGTAGAGGTAATGCACTCCTTTACGGCAAAGTTTGATGATGCTTTGGTTAGAAGAGGGGAGCGAATACAAGTTAAAGTTTCTCGCATGACAGAACTCTTTTATGAGATACAAAATGATATCAGTAAATTGCAAGATGGATTTCTTGAAAATACCGATAGACTTATAAAAAACATTGAAGATGTAGAGAAATTAGGAGAAGATCTGCTTGAGGAAATCAGGCAATATGGTTCATCTCTTGAGAGCATAGCCGATGAGGTTGAGGCTGTTGTTGATGATACAATGAAGGCTCTTGAAGGATTTATGGAAATTACAGAGATGGTAGAGGATATCCAGAAGATTGCTAAGAGAACCAAGCTTCTTGCCCTTAATGCTGCGATAGAAGCTGCCCGTGCCGGTGAGGCTGGAAAAGGTTTTGCCGTTGTTGCCGACGAGATACAGAAGCTTGCAAAACAGACTGCCGAGGTTAGTGAGAGGATATCTGCCAAGGTTGACCATATGATGTCTGAGGTTAAAAAATCTCTTGAGGGTGTGAAAAAGGTAGGTAGTATGTTCAAGCTATTTAGCAATGCTACACAGAAAATGCTCGTATTTCTTGAAGAGAATAAAAAGACCATGGCAGCAGTTATGGATACAATGGAAACAGCTACAAGGGATCTCGAGAGTGTTGTCTCTTCACTTTCTGATGCCATAGAGGTAATGAAGGAGGTTAAAGATGAGACAGAGGTTATAGAGAGGGTTATAACGTCTATTGCCGACTCCCAAGAGAAAATAGCCAGTTTAAAGATTTAAAGTGTATGGTTTAAGAAGTTAAGATTATCAGAGGTGGGAGATTTTGCTCCCACCTTTTTTAATATGTTGACCAATAAGGTGCCATAACTCTTTTCTAGATGTGATATCAATATGGTTGGAATAGAATGTATGAAGCGAAATATGTTGTGGTATGTTAGGTTGTTGGCTTATTAGGGGAACAACTCCGTCATGATATAAAAATTCTTCTTTGTGAAGTTGTTTGCCTATGTGATCCAAGAGAAAACCGCTAATATGGGTTAACGTGCCGAGTGGTATATCTTGAATATGTTTGTCACCAATGATTTTTAATATCGATGCAATGTTTTCCCCCTTAGGCTTTCTTTCTGCCCCTATGGTGAAAATATTAATGGGATAATTTAACCGTTGAAGTTGTGATATGGTCGTTTCTGCCACATTCTTAATAAACATATTATCTTCATGCCATGCAAGCTCGATGTATGCTGGTACAAATATCAGCCCTATGCGATATAGCATAGAGATGATTGTAGAGATTATTGGTGTAGGTTGATTTTGAGGAGAGAGAAGTAATGATAGGAGGGGGGTTCCTAAGTGAGGGGTGTCTATGGTGTAAACAGCCTTTACCAGCGCTAATACCGAAGAGTTGTAGAGAAACATAGCTTTGGCAACCAAACCTCCTAAGCTATAACCTATGATGTATATCTGTTTGATATTGTCCCTTGTTACTATCTTTTCAAGTTCGTTTATAAGATGTCTACCATTGCTTTTTACACTGGTAATAGGTGATGGATAATAAAAGTGGTATATGCGGCTATCGGGGATATATGAATATAAAATATCATGTATTTCATCTATTCTGTGTTTTGCAAATAAGTTTATATATCTGATATTGGCATCAGGAAAATATATATTGGTAAAATCGATACCATGTATGAGCACTATAGCCGTATGTTGTTTCTTATATGGTGATATATGAGAGGTGATAAATGGAATGAATGGAGTAATCTGTTTCCAGAGTAGAATTTCTTTTGTTTTGGCAAGGATACCGAGAGAGTCTAAAAGTTCTTCATTGATAAGATTACAAATATAGCTTCGGAAAAATATCTTACCTTCTTGATCTTTGAAGTTAAGTATATTTCCCTTTT
>CAZATH010000011.1:0-10559 GCA_964487995.1 uncultured bacterium | reverse complement strand
CTTTTGAAATAGGTTTTTCTCTATCATCCCAGTGCGACATCAAGTATCATCATAATTGTAAAGCCAATCATCAAACCTATAGTAGGTATATCAGAGCCTTCTCTCTGAGCTTCTGGTATCAGTTCTTCGGCTACTACATATATCATGGCACCAGCGGCAAATGCAAGGGCATAGGGAAGTATACTGCGTATCACCATAACTGCATATGCTCCAATAACACCGGCTATGATTTCAACAATACCGGAAAGTTGCCCCCACCAGAAGCTTTTCCATATAGAAAGACCTTCTCTTCTTAAGGGCATTGAAACAGCCATGCCTTCAGGGAAGTTTTGTATTCCTATTCCAATTGCCAGGGCGATGGCACCTGCAAGTGATGCTCCGGGGAGTCCTGATCCGGCTGCTCCAAATCCCACACCTACAGCCAATCCCTCTGGTATGTTGTGAAGTGTTATGGCAAGTATGAGGAGAGTGGTTCTTCTCCATGAAGTTTTGGGCCCTTCTGGTTTATCTTCCAGGGGATGGAGATGTGGAAGAATGGTATCGATAAGTTTTAAAGTGGCTCCTCCCAGTAGAAAGCCAATGGCAGGTGGTATCCATGGTATGAGTCCCATATCTTCTGACATCTTTATAGCGGGATCTAAGAGGGACCAAAAACTGGCGGCAATCATTACACCACCGGCAAATCCAAGCATCATGTCGAGAAATTTTCTACTGGGGGTCTTAAAGAACAGTACTACTGCAGCACCTAGTGCTGTCATAAA
Organism: uncultured bacterium; assembly: GCA_964487995.1. Classification (GTDB taxonomy): domain Bacteria; phylum Coprothermobacterota; class Coprothermobacteria; order Coprothermobacterales; family JAADFF01; genus JAADFF01. The sequence continues at coordinate 9,798 of CAZATH010000011.1, read as the reverse complement.
CCATGTAAATATAGTCCATAAAAATGCTAACAAAACCGGATTAAGTGTGCTCATATACATATATTCATCACCTCATAGTATTATAATATCTCTAATACTATAGTTGAATGCAGGGAGATGGTAAAAATGTCTTCTAAAGAAATGGAACTTGAAGAGGAATTAAATCGTATGCGTAAGATGGCAATGGATTTTGAGAGTTTGGCTTCTTCTTATAAGTTTAAGTACTTTGAGGCATCAAGACTTCTTCAGCAGACGGAGATAGCACTTGATGGTTATAAAGCCGAAAATCGAATGTTGAAAAGAGAAATACAAGAACTGAAAGATAAATTAAAGTGGTATGAGGAACACTGTCAAGATAGTAAAGATAGTGCCTGATGCCACATTTGTCTGTCTACAACGATATCTAAGTGATCACCGGTGAAAATTAAAGGCGTGCTAGGTGATAACCGCTCACCATATTTGATAGGTATTTGACTTGAGAGTGGGGCTACGCCATCTGATCTGTTAAATGATGGTATATTTAGTAGTTTGCCAAATTCTCTGATAATAAAATCGCAAAGGAGCAAGCTGAAGCGTTCTGTGGGCTCATACCTGAGATGGTGACTTAGAAGTCGTATCGTTTGCATAGTTTTATTGTTTGGTAAAATGGAACCTACTAATATATAGTTTCTTGTTTTGTTGTATTTGTTTAAAGTTGTTAGTAATGTATTTTCATTTATACCCGGTGTGCCTTCTGTATTTTCCCATATTAAATCGAGATGGCCAGGTGCTAAAACTGTCCCTGATTGAAAGGCTATATATGATGCCTCTTTAAGTAAAGTAACACTCCTTGGATGATTGGTGCTATATAGAAAATCCCACAGTTGTTTTTTGGCTGTGAGCAGTGATAAAAGAGGTGTGCCCCTGTGGGGTGTGTTTATGGTTAAGACTTTAGTTGTGATGTTTCTCAACCATGTGCTCATCTGAAGTGCAACTCTTACCACAAGTCCTCCTAAACTGTATCCGATAAAAAAGACGTGATTACTATCTTTTATTGCTGGTAGTTGGGAAACATTTTTTATGAGCAGTTTTCCATTGTCCATCAATCTCTTTGTTATGGAAGGATAAATGTAAAGTAATATAACACTATCTGGAAAGTGCTCTTTTATAGATGAAAACACAATTTTTCTACGATATTGTGTGTAAAGTGGAATTTCTTTGGTACCACTTAATTCTGTGGTATCCAAGCCATGAACGAGTATAAATACATTTTTCCCCTTTAGTGTGGGGATTTCTCTCTCTTTCATAGGATCTTTATCATCTAATGCTACTATTGATGCATTTCTTGAATAGGCTTTTTTAAGCTCTATAGATGTTATGTTTTCGTTGAATATTGGAAGGGAGGATAAAAATTTGTGGTTGATACCATCACCGATATATGCGCGGAAGACGGTTATCTCCCTTCTCAAGATTGCACTATATTTTTTTACACTAATGATATGTCCCGGTTTGATGTATGATGACAGGTTATATATATATTTCATATGAGTTTTAAAATTTTTTCCCATATAAATGGTCTTGTAAATATGTCTATATGGTCTCCACTAAAAGGACCAAGAATATTGAAGTTTAGACCATTTTCCATATATTTTACCGGTATTTGGCTTGATATAGGTACCAGACCATCACCTTCCTGCCATATTCCTGTTTGAAGCAGTTCTCCCATTGACTCCATTAGTTTTTGCATCATGATAAGCCCTATGTGATCTTTAGGTTCGTGATACATTTTATCTGTAAGTTTTAAGATAGAAAGTCCTAAGTGGTATTTGGGAATAGATGAGGTGGTAAATGTATATCGATTAAATTTGTCGTTAAGATTAAGATTATATATCTCTTCAGATAGCATGAGCGGAAATCTTTCCAGTTTATCTAAATGGTCCCACCGGAGGTCTAAGTATCCTTGTGACATCACAGCTCCCCCACTGTGGTAGGTTAGAGCTACTGCTTGCCTTATTCGGCGAGCTTTTTTTATTGCTTCATCACCTTTACTTTCCATGTAATCCCAAAACTCATGTGGTGTAAACATTAAAGAGGCAAGTGGGCTACCACGATGTGGTGTGTTCAATGTAAATACATGTGTTGTTATGTCTCTTAACCACTCACTTTCAATAAGCATTTGCCGGATAACAAGTCCTCCCATGCTGTGACCAATGAATATTACTTTTTTTGCCTTCTCAATGTTAGTCTTTAATAGTTTATCCCTTAAAGCTTGAGCATTGTATGTTAGTCGTTCAATAGCTGAGGGATAGATGTAGTGTAATATAACGCTGTTTTCAATGTGTTTGTATATCATGTTGTGTGCCGTGTCCCAGATGTGATACTTGTAAGGTGTTTGCCATATATCGTATATATCAGGTTTTCTGTCTAGAATCTCTTCTGGATTTATTCCGTGAACAAGGATAAAGACCACTTTATCTTTTACAGATGGAATATCATCCCACCTATGGGGATCTTCTGGGGGAACATATATTAGTTGTGGTTTAAATGGCTTAATGTTTCCTATAATAACAGGTTTTAGTTCTACCTCACCTGATAGAGGAAGTTTAGCATATATATCTATTTGATTTAGAAACTTTGGTGTAATTTCTCCATGGATATATACTCTGAATAGCACGATATCGCTTTTGAATGTTTCTGAATAACCGTTAAACTCTACGATATCACCATTGTTTAATTTGATTTTGTCCATAGGTATCCCTTCTTATTACATAGCACTTCTTTTCATTATTAATGAATATGGTATCATTAGAAAACTTAATATGACCATACTAAGTATCATGAAAGTTATTCTATTACCAAATACCGAGGAATAACCACTTGCAAGAAATTGACCTGTTGCCCATGAAAAACCCATTGCTACAGAAGATGCAAATCCCCTATTTTCAGGTAGTAAAAATTGTGCTTCCACCAAGTTTGCAGACATGGAGAAAAAGGCAGCCGCGTCAAATAGTATAAAGGCTGCAGTGCGAATGATGTCATTATTGGCTATGTAAAATATTAAGCCAAATATAGCCATACCGCTGAAGGTTATTAAATTTACAAATCCAATCCCCAACTTGTCTCGGTAATATGCTCCAAAGTAATTGGTTAGCGTTCCAATAAGCATGCCCAGTGTTAAAGTTATACCCCCAAGAAGGATTGAACCACCTTTGAGTTTTACGTAGAAAGGGAGGTATGTATGAAATACTTCCATGATAAAGGAGCGCATACTGACTACTATAAATACACCACTGAGAACTTTCCACAAGGACAAGTGAGGTATCACAATATGTGAAACCGTGGTTTTGCTAAAATTCCATAGGGGTATAGCTGCGATAATAGCTATGATTATTCCCAATATGCCTATCAACCATATGTTTTCTATACCAAATCTTTCCACATACCACGTTACAAATGCCGGTGCCAGTGCTGCTCCGAATCCTCCCATAATGGAGAAGATGGCTATCTTGGTGCTTTTCTTTTCGTGTCCTGCAATGCTTGCACCCACAGGGTGAAATGCCGAGTTGGCTACTCTTACTAAAAAAACGAGTAAAGCAAGTAAGAAAAATGCATTTACCAATCCTATTAAAGAGGCTGATATAATTTCAAAAACAACAATGGCTACTACCAATATCCCTTCTCTCTGGCATCTGTCTGTAATAATTCCCCAAAATATCTGGGTAAGTGCTGCAATACCTCCCACGGTAGCGAGTAGCGTGGCAAAATCTTTTGTGCTAATACCTAATATTTGAGTAAAGATGGGGCCAAGAGGTTTAAAGAAGGCACCAAAGAAATCTACCAGAAAGTGAAAAAATGTAATACTTATGAGCATATTCTCCCCCTCCCCATTGGCTAATAGTTCCTATCCAATATTTTACTTGGTATTAAGGAAATTATTATCATCAATATGCTAACTATGACGGCTGTTATTAACATTAATTTTATGTTGTTTCCGAATGCCGATGCATATATGCTTGCCAGTAGATGTCCAAATGACCATGAAAAGCCAAGGGCAACTGCCGATGCAAAACCTCTGTGGCTGGGAAGTATAAATTGTGCTTCAACTAAGTTTGCGGAAAAAGAGAAAAATGCCGAGGCATCAAATAACATAAAGTATAGAGTTTGCATGAGTGGAGTAGATGCCTCCATAAATAAATAGCCAAATAGTGCCATGCCTGTAAATGATAATATATTGACCAATTTAATGCCTTTTTGTCCTCTTATGTATGAACCGAGAAAGTTAAAGAGTGTGCCAAGAAGCATACCCAGTGTTAAAGTTAGGCCGCTTCTGATAATAGATCCACCGTTTTGTTGTATATAGAATGGGATATATGTGTGGAATACTTCCATGATGAATGCCCTGCTGCTAACGACGATGAATATTCCTATCAATGGTAATGTAAGGTGTAAAGGGGGGAGAATATGCCTCTTGGGTGTTTCTTGTTTTTTGTTTATTACTGGATAGCTGAGTAAAAGAGAAATCAAGAGTAAAATAGCGGCTAAAATCCACAACTTGTTAAGTCCATACCGAGTGATATACCATGTTAATAGAAGGGGAGAAGATGCGGCACCAAGGCTGCCCATGATACCAAATAGGGTTATATGGATGTCTTTACCTTCAGCACCTGCAATCCACCCTCCCACAGGATGAAAAGCGGCATGTGCCAGTTTAGCTACTACAATTAGAAGAAAAGTAGCGATGATGGATGTTTGTAGGCCAAATAGGGCTATGGAAATTAGTTCTACAACGACAACTAATGCCAGTAGTATACCTATGTGTTTACATCTGTCGGTGATGATGCCCCATATGATCTGTGAAAACGCTGCTATGCTATCTATCCCATCAATTACCGCTGCATATGTTCCCATATGTATACCTAATATATTGGTCAGTAGTGGTCCTATTGGCTTAAAGAAAGTTCCCATCAGTGCCATAATATAGTGCAGTATTGCAACGTTTAGCGCCACGGTATATCCCTCCCCTTATGATTTGTTCATACAAAATATACTATTTTTCATACAACTTTGGAATCATTCTATATTATATATACCAGATATAATAGTTGTGTAAGCTCAGAAAGGGGGGAACTATAATGCGTGAAATGACAAAAAAGTTTCTTGAAGAAGCATTTGCAGGAGAATCTATGGCTCACATGAAGTATCTTATTTTTGCCGAGGAGGCTGAAAGAAAGGGTAAGCCAGGGCTTGCCAAATTGTTTAGGGCTATAGCCCATGCCGAGTTTGTCCATGCGAGGAATCACTTTAGGGTTTTAGGTAAGATAGGTTCACTCACCGACAATGTGCAGATGGGTATAGATGGGGAAACGTTTGAGATTGAGGAGATGTATCCTGTTTATGAAAACGCAGCACAGTTTCAAGAAGAAAAGGATGCAGTTCGTTCTATGCACTATGCTATAGAGGCAGAAAAGGTACATGCTGAGATGTATAAAAAGGCAAAAGAGCTACTTGAGAAGGATGAAGATTATCCTGCAAAGAAGATATATATATGCCCCGTTTGTGGATACACAGTAGAAGATGAAGTTCCCGATAAGTGTCCTGTATGTGGTGTCCCAGGTGAAAAGTTTGTAGAGTTTTAATACTTTCCGATATCCTTTTTAGGGGGAGCTATGCTCCCCCTTTTTGTGTATAAATGTTTTGTGTTGCTGGTATCCTTATTTAAAAAGGGAGTTGGAGGGGTTATGGTTGTAAAGAAAAGGGAATATTTGTTGCGGGGTTCTACAGATTATAATACTGCAACTGATGAAGAATTATTTTTGTTATCTTTATCGGAAGAAGATAAACTGAGAGATTTTTATGATTTTTATAATTCTCGGGCTCGTATATACGAAAAGTTGAATTTAGGTATTCCCAACGCCTATCAGAGATATTGGATGTATTGGAGATTTAAGGGTGGAAGTGTGATTACCACGGGACCTGTTGGTATTGGCAAGACGACATTTGCCCTTATTGAAGCTTTGCTGTGTGAGAAGAAGTCAATTGTTGTGGTGCCAACAAAAGCCCTTGCGATTGGTATATATGAAAAGCTAAAATCTATGAATGAGTTGAGTGGTAAAGGTAGAAAGATACTTGTTTATGATAGAAAGACAAAAGAGAGTATAAAAAGTGGAGAGTTTGATATAGCCGTTTTAACCTCTCAGGCATTTAGGGTGATATATCCAGAGATTGGTTGGAAAAGTTCTCTTTCTATTGTTGATGATGTAGATGCATTTGTGAAAAATCCAAAAAACTTAGATAGATTGATGGATGTCACCAAGGGTAGTATTATCTTGTCCTCTGCTACCTTTAAAGCCTCTCCTTCCCAAATGAAAAGATTGAGAGAACAGTTTGGAATATCATTTGTCAAAACACGACTAATGGGATATAGAAATGTTGCAGACATTTACGATGTTGCTTTAGATGAAAAAGATTTGTTGAAGAAAGTGGCGAATTTTATTTTGCTTGCTGGTAGTGGTGGTATTGTGTTTTTACCTAGGGGCTATGATGAGAAGGTATTTTTAAAATATTTTAATGATAGGGGTATACGTGCAGAGATTGGATCTTCGGAGAGTCTTAAGCTTCTGGAAGAAGGTAAGGTTGATGTTTTGCTTGGTAAAGCTGCGTTTTACGGAACGCTTGTTAGAGGTATAGATATGCCGGATACTATAAGATATGTGGTATTTGCTGGAGTGCCCCGTGGTGAAATTGTGATTAAGAAAGATAGCGACATCTCTAGATGGTGGAAGGGTTTCATAGGGGGCACTGTTCCTGATACTTGGCAAGAAATTGTAAAAATTATTAAAGAGGTTGCCCCCTCTAAAATGTGGAGTGTTAATGTAGAGGATGGTGAGATAACCATATCATATCCTGACCTTACAACATATATTCAGGCAAGTGGAAGAACCTCCCGCTTTACCGGGAAAGATTTTACATTTGGCTTATCGTTTGTGGTAGATAGCAAAGAGAGGCTAAATGTCTTTATTCGTAAAGCAACATTGTATGGGATATCCTTTGAACGTATTGCAGATGTAGATATAGAAGTTCTTATAAGAAAAACGATTATAAGCAGAAAGGAAAATCAAGGTGATGTAAGGCTTCGTGGTGCTTTAATGCTTGTTGAATCGCCCCACAAGGTTGATACCATTAGTTTGCTACTTGGTGGTGGAGTGTTTCGCTATGTTCAAACATCCAGTGGATGGGTTGTTAAAATAGCCGAAGTATCCTTTGGTACTAACCTGATTGTGATTGGTGCTACCGTTGGACATACATCTGATATTGTTGAGAAATCTCCCGATTATTGGGAATATCCCACATTGTATGGGGTAAGTGTAGAGGGTGAAAACTTTTATCCCATTATGGATACCATAAAGATGTTTGATAAAGGACAGGCTGTTGTAGTTCCGGAAACAGTGGATAATGTAAGAGATAAGTTGGAGATTATAAAAGTATATAGGAATATTGCATCTATTGTTGACGAGATATGGCTTGCAACTGACCCCGATAGTGAAGGTGAACGTATTGCATATGAAGTTGGAGCATATTTATCACCATTTAACAATGCTTTGAAAAGACTGGAATTTAGGGAAATAACAAGAAAGGCTATTGTAAATGCCATGGGTAGTGCTAAGGATATTGATACATACAGAGTAGATGCCGCATTGACAAGAAGAATAGAGGATAGGTGGGTTGGATTTTTCTTATCAGAGCGTCTTTCAGAAGGTTTGAAGAAAAAAGGTCTATCCGGTGGTAGAGTGCAATCACCGGTTCTTGGTTGGATTATTGATAGATATAATCAATCTCGTAAAAGTAAGATAGTATATAGAGTTGCTGTTCCTTTTATAGATAAGTTTTATGTGGAAGTTGATGAAAAACCACCTATGTCCTTATTGATAGATTCTATTAATATTTACGAGGAAGAGAAGCATCCCCTTCCGCCATATTCTACAGATAGTTTGCTTGCCGATGCTTCCAGAATACTGGGGTTTTCTTCTTCGTATACCATGCAATTGGCTCAAGATCTTTTTGAAGGGGGTTTTATCACATATCATCGCACCGATAGTGTTAGGGTGTCTGATGATGGCATCAAAGTTGCCCGTATGTATCTTGAATCTTGGAAAAAAGAAGTGTTTCACCCTCGTAGATGGGATTTATCTAATGTTCCCAGTGTTGGTGGAGCCCACGAATGTATTCGACCAACAAAACCTATTGATGGATTTCAGTTTTGGGATGTTCCAAGGGTAAAAGGTAATTACACCAGAGACCATGGTAAGTTGTATGGTCTGATATTCAGAAGATTTATGGCTTCCCAGATGATATCTGCTGTTTTAAAAATGCTTGCCATTGATTGGAAAGATTGGCAAACGTGGAAAATACCAGTAGAAGCGGTAGTAAAAGGGTATTTAGAGATGTATAGTGATATTAAGTTATTTACCATTAGTAAATATCCCCGTGCGAAAGAAGTAGTTCAGCCCTTAATTGATACATTGAGAAGGCCTACCGCCTGGCCTATGAAAGAAGAAGATGTAATTAGGCAGATGAAGGAAAGGTCTATCGGAAGGCCATCAACATATGGAAAAATTCTTCAGACAATAAAAGATAGAGGCTATGTTAAGGTATCTCCTAAGGGTTTTCTTATACCAACATTACTTGGCATGCGGGTGTGGAATTATCTAAAAGAAAAATTTCCCCAATTTGTCTCGGAAAATAGAACCGCATCCCTTTACAAGAGAATGGATGACATTGAAAGTGGGAAGGTGGAATATATGGATGTGCTTAGAGAGGTATTTAAGGAGATAAAGGAATCTCTGTGATTATTTGTAGAAGTCAATTTCCCTGATTTCTCTTAGCCAGGCATCTACCATTGGTAATAAAAGCCACGTAAATAGCACGGTTTTATATGAGATATCGCTTAGCGGTTTAAGTAATATGTAGGCAATTATTACAGTGAGTGTTGTAAAAATGCGGTATCTCCATAATCGTTTAATAGCTTCTTTGTAGGCATGCTCTCTCTTAATTCTCTCTGCAAAAGAAAGGGCCTGCTTCTTCATTTGAAGCTCTTTTAGTTCTTTATCAAGTACCTTGGAGCGGTGCTCAAGTGTTAGATCTGGTTCCTCATGGGGGTTCCACAGCTCAGGCCTGGTATATCCTGTGTGAAAAGCCTCTTTTTCAGGCACTTTCTTCTCCTCCTCTGCTTCTTATACATATAGTATAAAGGAAAGGGGGAGCAATTGCCCCCCCTTTGTTCCTTAATAGATGTTATATGTTATTCGTTAAGAGCTTTTTTGACCAATTCTGCTGCTTGGAAGATAGCGGCAGATAGCTTGCTTGCATCTTTGCCACCTGCTTGAGCCATGTCTGGTCTGCCACCGCCACCGCCTTTCATTACCTTGGCAGCTTCCTTAACGATATTACCCATATGTAATTTGTCTGCAATATTTTTGGTTGCTGCTGCTATCATGATGGGTCTTCCATCCTTGATGCCTCCGAGTATAACCACTGCCTTTTCATGACGTGAGCGAATTTGATCAGATATCATTCTAAGATCATCGGCACTAACATCGGAAAGCACCTTTGCAAGGATGTATACATCTCCTATCATTTCTCCTTTGGCATCTATAGATGGTATCATGGCTACTGTGAGTTTTTCTTTTGTTTTCTCAAGCTCTTTTTGTATATCTTTTAGCTCGTTTTTCATCTTTTCTATAATGTTTTCTATTTTATCTGGTGAAGTGGATAGTTTGCGTGATAGGTTAAGTAGTGTATCCTCTATCTCTTGATATCTCT
>CAZATH010000010.1:4295-17967 GCA_964487995.1 uncultured bacterium | reverse complement strand
TCCCTGTCTCAAAGCCCACCACGCCTTGATACTCATGGCATACATCTGCATTATTATTCCTATAATCAGAACAACCCCCAAGCCTAAGTTAGTATTGCCAACTACATCAAAGAACTTAAAGAAGCCAAATACTTTTCCGTCAACAACAAAGGGACTTTCTCCAAACCATGTCCAGGTAATAACACCAAAGATAAATGAGGCAAGCCCAAGATAGAAGACAAACAACAACGTATTTTTGGTTTCTTCCTCAGCTTTTTTATAACGCATGAGAAGATATAGTGTAACAGCCATCAACAAAGAACCATAACCTGCATCACCTAAGGCAATACCAAAGAAGATAAAGAAAGCAGGTGCTGTGAAACGAGTAGGATCAAAAAATCTATAATGGGGAACACCGTATAACTTGGTTACTATTTCAAAAGGTCTTAACCACCAAGGATTATCAATCTTAACGGGTGGTTCCTCATTCTCTGCCGGTTCACTAGCTATAATGCGCACCGGATAATTGTGTTCTAACTCATATTTCAGTTTATCTGCTTTCTCCTTATCTATCCATCCCCATAAGTAAACAAACCTTTTCCCTTTAACAACTTGTTCTGAAATAACTTGCCATTTTTCTCTCTCTACCACCAAAAAATCAACCAGCACTTTATAAAGACTATGTTGATCTTTCAGCCACCTCAATAATTCCTCTCTCTGTTTTTCTCTTTTTTCTTCCAAGCTTTTTCTTCTTTCTTGAAGAACATTTAAATATTCCGAAGGGGCATATTCAACATTGGGAAGAGATACACTATACTCTTTCCACTTTTCTATTACAGGAGATACCTTTTCATGAGGATGATATACAATCATCACATACCACTGCCTATCCTGTTTAACCCCCCACAACCAATGATAATCTCTTATTTTCTGGAGATCCTGCCAAAGTAAAGAAATGTGCCTTTCAGGTACAACAAGGAATAATACTTTTAGATGTTTCAAACCATTTAATTTGGAGAGTTTTAGAGAAACAAATTGCCATGGTTGTATTTCTTTTATAATCTGCTCTACTTTCTCTATTTCCTTTTCTGTATTTGAAATATCATTAAGCATTTTCTGAAGTTCTACAAAAAGCATTTCCCCCTTGGTTTTCCACAGATCTCGAGCTTCATCAATCGACATCATATTACGGGGTTGAAATACACTCTTTTTAAATGGATTATCCTTATCTCCATAAATCGATAAAAACTCCTCAGCATTTATCCAAATCGATAGATAACTGTTCAAACTTTGAAGATACTGTCTAGCTTGGTCTTTAATGTTACCACCCAAGTCTTGTAAATCCTCAACATCTTCAACATGAAAATCTCTAATACTGGCAATATACTCAAGAACTTCAGGTACTTTTTCTCCCCATGCATATATCTCTATTTTTTCCAGTGATCTAATAGCCATTCTTAGATCCCCCCATGGAGCTTATGAATTAAATCCGTTATGATAGATGATTTCTTCTCTTTATAGTTTTCCATGATTTTCCGTTCTAACTCAGTCATCTCCTTTTCAACCTTGCTACGCATCTGCTGTTCATAGGAAGATACTTCTTGTCTTATCTTATCTTCTTTTAATTCCCTATATTTTTCCATGGCAGAATACAAAACATCATGAGTATCACGAGTAATTTGCTGTGATATGTTAGCAAGAGACTTTTCAACCATCACCCACTGTTCAACAGCACTATCAAGAATTTCTATTTGTCTCATCAACTCTGCCATACTTATCCCCCCTTACTTAATAACCTTAATATAATTCAGCTCCGGATCTATTGGACCCTGTACTTCTGCACCCTGGCTAATTCTCTCTTTAATAAACTCATAAATATCCCTATCAATTCTTTCTCCCGGTGCTACTATGGGAATACCTGGAGGATATAAACTCACCACTTCTGCACATATGCGACCCAGTACAGAATCATTAAAGGGAACGACCTCGGATTCGGCAAAAAATGCCTCCCGCGGCGTCAATACAACTTCTGGAATATGGGGAAGTATATGATAATCCGCCGGTCTATTCTCTTCCCCCTTATAATACCTTCTACTCATATCTTTTATAGCATCTACCAGAATCTTAGCATCTTCCATATAATGCCCTACCGTAATAAAAGCAAGTACATTATGAGGATCAGAAAGTTCAACTTCAATGTTATATTCTTGATTTAATATTCTCTCTGCAATATATCCATACATCCTATTATTATTATATTCCCATTTTCCCTCAAAACTAATCACAATTTTGGTTTCATCATATAATCTAACAAATGGATCTACATTTTCCACTTCTTTTCCCATAACGAAAATCCCAGGCACTTCATTCAGTGTCTTTCGTAAATAACGGGCAACACTAAGGACTCTATCATAAATCTTTTTACCACTTGTGGCAAGTTGCATTCTGGCAACATCAAGAGACGAAAGTAGAACATAATTGGGAGAAGTGGATTGCAAAACCTGTAAAGCCATTTTTAATCTGGTCTTATCAATAAGCCCATTATCATTAAAATGCAACCAAGATGTTTGTGTCATAGAGGCCAATGTCTTATGGGCACTTTGAACTACAAGATCAGCTCCTAACCTAACAGCGGTTTCGGGAAGTTCCGGATGCATACCATAATGGGCTCCATGAGCTTCATCTACAAGAAGAGGCATATTATACCTATGTGCTATTTCAGCGTATTTTGATACATCACCAGTCATGCCATAGTAATTCGGGGTAGTTACAAAAACTGCTTTGGCATCTTGATTTTGAGCAATAGTTTCTTCTAGTTTCTTAGGATCAATATTAGTTGTAACACCAATACGACTATTAACCTCAACAGGTACATAAACTGGAACAGCACCTGAAATAATTAAGCCGCCAAGCGCAGAACGATGTGAATTGCGCCCTAAAATAATCTTTTCTCCATCACCAACGGTCGAAAAGATCATTGCATGATTCCCACCTGTACTACCATTGATAAGGAAAAACGACTCAGAACTTCCATAGAGAGCAGAAAGCAACTGCTGAGCCTCTTTGAGAATGCCTGTGGCCTTATGCAAGTAATCAACACCTTCTACTTCTGTTAAATCCAAGAGAAAAACATTATCACCAAGAAAATCTTTCAGAAGGCTACTAACTCCCTTTCCACGATTATGTCCCGGCATATGAAAAGCAGTTCTTCCCTTCTGTATATATGACAACAAACCCTCAAAATAAGGTGCTCTTTTCTGATCCACTGTTTTCCCTCCTAAGAAGTGTTTATATAAAAATGGTCGGGGCGGGCGGGCTCGAACCGCCGACCCCCTGGTCCCGAACCAGGTGCGCTACCTTACTGCGCTACGCCCCGACCTTTACCTTTTGTAGGTGTTTATTTGACATTTGGTATTATAGCACATTCCTTATCTTACTGCACCTCTATTGTATGTTCTGGTTTGGGTCCTGTAGAGATAAATTTCACTTTAACACCTAAAACTTCTTCTATAAATTTGATATATCTTTTTGCCTCCCTCGGCAAATCACTAAATGAACTTACACCGTATATATCCGTATCCCAGCCATCTAGTTCTTCATATATGGGAACTACCGAAGAAGATATAGCTTCATATGGCCAAATATCATAGGAATTATCCCTTACCTTATATGACACAGCAACCTTAATTTTAGTTAAGCCAGAAAGAACATCTAGTTTAGTAATTGCCAATTCATTAATACCATTTGCAAATACGGAATATTTTGCAGCAACTAAATCTAACCAACCGCATCTCCTTGGTCGACCCGTTGTGGCTCCATACTCTTGTCCCTTTTCCCTAATATATGTACCCACCTCATTGGTAAGTTCAGTGGGAAAAACACCTTCTCCAACACGGGTAGTATAAGCTTTTAAGACACCTATGCGACGATCTATAAGGTAGGGAGAAAAACAGTTCGCCACAATACCTGCCATTCCAGGATGTGACGAGGTTACAAAAGGATAAGTTCCCATATCAATATCCAACATATACCCCTGAGCTCCCTCAAACAATATATTCTTATTTCTATTAGCCCATAAAAGATACTCTGTGTCTGTAACCATCGGTTTCATAAAATCTGCTAACTTCTTTAAATCATCAAAAGAATCCTCTATTTCAATTCCCCACATACTCATAAACTTAGATAACTCTTGTAGATGAATTCTCAATTTGTTAGCATCCACAAATTCTCCTGCCCTTATGCCAAGGCGATACATTTTCATAGCATAAGCTGGACCAATTCCCCTCTTAGTTGTGCCAATAGCTTCCGTTCTCATGTTTTCTATTAACTCATCCAATTTGCGATATGTATTTAAAACAATATGTGCACGTTTACTAATCAATAACTTTCCATGTTTAGAAGGTAAGTTTTCATACTCCTTCTTCAGAATATAAGGATTAACTACAGTGCCAGCACCTATAACAGATACTGTAGAAGGCTCTAAAATAGAAGAAGGCAAAATATGAAATTTGTATGTTTTTCCATCTCGTACAACGGTATGACCCGCATTATCTCCACCACTATACCTCACCACAAAGTCGAAGCGATCCCTTAGCATATCCACTATTTTTCCTTTTCCCTCATCTCCCCATGTCAATCCTATAACACTAGCTATCATTGCTCTCAGCCCTTTCTTTGACACCTCTCAACATCATTTCACAGTTATCCTTTATCAGCTTAGTAGCCAAGGGTCCCAAAAGGGTTCTGAACATAGGAACACCAATTTCAAAATCGACACTAAGAGAGACCTCTATTTTTTCATTATCCTTGGGAGTAATTCTCCATTCCCCTTCAAACTTGCTAAATACACCTTGCTGTGCTTTATAATATATCCGAAATTCCTCAGGGTAATAAAAATCCTCTTCGTCCCACTCTACTGTCATGTTTTTTGCCTTTGCTACCCAATGAGTTTTAGTAGTATTGTTTCCACGCTCCAAAACCTTAACTTCGACCAAGTCACTCATAAACTGAGGGTATTTTTCCATATCGGATATAATATTCCACACTTTCTCAGGGGTAGCACTGATATCTATAGTTGTAATAACTTTAGGCACTATACTCACCTCCTACAAACTCATTACAAAATCATGCATCTTTTTAAGAGCTTTCTCCCATGCCGACACTACCATGTCTATCTCTTTCTCGCTAATAATTAAAGGTGGCTCTAATCTTATGACTTTAGGATTATTAAGAGCATATGCAACAATAACACCTTCTTCCATAAGGAAACTCATCATGGGTATACCATATCCCTCATCTGCCATTTCCACACCAATCATGAGCCCCTTACCCCTTACATCCTTTATAATGTCAGGATACACTTTAGAAAGCTGTGTTAAATTACTCATAAGAATTTCCCCTTTCTCTTTTGCCTGGGTAGGTAAATCCTCTTCTTGCATTACATCAATCGTAGCTACCGCAGCAATGGTAGCAAGGGGATTACCTCCAAAGGTAGACTCATGAATAATAGGAAATGGATCAAAAGCAGCCCAGATATCGGGAGTAGAACTGAATGCCCCTATCGGCATAACACCACCACCCAGAGCCTTACCTAAGGAAATAATATCTGGAACAACACCATATACCTCAGAAGCAAACATCGCACCAGTACGTCCCATTCCTGTCTGGACTTCATCAAGAATAAGAAGCACTCCCTTTTGCAATGTAATATCCCTTACACGCTTCAAATAATCTTCTGGTGGTAAAACAATACCACCCTCTCCCTGAATTGGTTCTAAGATTACAGCAGCTGTATCATCATCTATTGCTTCTTCTATAGCATCAGCATCACCAAAAGGAACCTTAACAAAACCAGGCACCAGGGGTTCAAACGGTTTTCTATATACTTCCCTACCGGTAGCAGAAAGAGCTCCCATAGTTATTCCATGATATGCCCCTTCTGTATAAATTATCTTCTTTTTACCTGTATACATACGAGCGAGTTTTAAAGCTCCTTCAACAGCCTCAGAACCAGAATTACCAAAGAAGGAATAGGAAATATCACCTGGTAATATTCCGGCTAGTTTTTCACCTAGAAGAGATTCAGGATAATTTAAAAACAATTTAGAAGACAAAGGAATCTTATCTAACCAAGTTTTAACAGCTTCAACAACTTTAGGATGTCGATGCCCCAAGGCAAACACACCATAGCCTCCCAAACAATCTATATACTTATTTCCCTTGTCGTCCCAAACATAAACACCTTCAGCTTTAGTCTCTACAGCGACCAGACCTCCGTATTTCATGAGATCTGCTAAAGATGGATTTATATAGTCATGATATTTCTTCCATACCTCATCAGCTGGCGGAATATTTGCATACAACCTAAACACCCCCTTTTTTTCAGTTCTAATAAACACAAAGGATATTATATATCTTTTTTTCTATATTCATCTGACAGCTTTTCCAACTTCTTCAATCCCCTACTTACCCTAGCCTTTGTCCAACCCAACCTTTCTGCCAACTCTCTATATGAAAGAAATTTACCCTCAGGGGAAATACGAAGTTTCCACAGTGGAAGCAACTTGTTAGGAATATCTTTCTCTTTCAAAAGTGTTAACTTTTTTATTTGTCTAGAAGATGCTGTACTTACCCTTCTCAAATTTGCAACTTCAATATTGGTTAACCTAACAGCATGTTTTTTGGTAGCCCGCATATTGTAAATCTGCTCCAACACGGAAATTTCCTTAGTTAATCCAAACAGTTTTAGTAAGGCTATGATCTCTTCAAATTTCATAACATGCAAAAACCAAATATCTTTCCTTACCCTCTTCTGCATTGCAAAGGAAATATGCATCTCGCTTAACAAATCAGCTGCATACGAGAGGGCAAATTGATAACGAGAGGCAAATGTTAAACGGTAGCCACCGTGTGAGGATATATAAAGATTACCCCTTGCAAGAAATAATCCACGTAAATAATAGCGTGGAAGTAGCTCCAGATTGTAAATGTAATCGTGATTAAGTAGAATATTGTAAACACCCCGTTCTGAAAACACTACTTCATATTTATGGCCACTTGTACCACCAAATCGATCAGGTACATAAGAAAGCAAGCGATGTTTAATTCCTAAAGAGTCTAATATTCTAATACTACGACGCGCAGCTGGGGCATTTTCAAACGATGTGATTATCTCACCCTTAAAACTGATAAAAGAGTTTGCCAACGATAAACCAACAAGTTCAGAGTACAAACGCTCATCGCTTTCTAAGGGTTGTAGAGAAAGTTTAGTTCTTATCGTGGCAAGAAGATTTCTTGTCTTCACCTATGGCATCATCCTCTCTATCTTTATCTCGATGAACCACTATAACACTATAGTTATCGCTCCTTAATTTTCTCCCCAATTCTTCCGCTATATAGACACTTCTATGTTTTCCACCTGAACAACCTATACCTATCAAAAGAACTTTTTTTCCCATCCCAATATATCTGTCCATAGCAATATGCACATGTCTATAGATATGGTTGAGTAACCATGACGTATAAGGATCTTTCTGTAGAAATATTTTTACAGGTTCATCTGTCCCTACCATATAACGCAAGTTTTCATCATAAAATGGATTGTTTAAGATGCGAGCATCAAAAATCATATCAACATCTCGAGGAATACCATATTTAAAACCAAATGACTCAACAATAAATGTCAAACCCTCGGTGCTAAACATTTGTAAGATATATGATTTAAGTTTTCGAGCAGAGAAATTAGTTGTATCTATCACAACTGCTTGTTCCCTTATAGAAGAGAGTATTTCCTCTTCCTTACGTAAAAGTTCCTCTATGGAAAATGCATCTGATGAATGAAGAGGATGTGGTCTTCTAGTTAGTGCAAATCTATCAATGAGGACTTTCCTATCAGCTGTAAGAAATAAAACGCTTACGTCATACTGGCGTTTCAAGTTATCAAGTTGTTCTACAAAGCGGTTTACAAGATATTCATCACCACGGACACTTCTAATATCTATTACCAAGGCAATTTTATCTACACCTTCTTCTTTCAGCTTATCGATAATAGGCATGAAAAATTCTACAGGCACATTTTCCACAGTAAAATATCCAATATCTTCAAATGTGGAGGCAACAGTACTCTTTCCCGCACCTGATAAACCACTAACTATAACTATTTTCATAAACAAATCCCTCCAAATTTAGTAGGTACCTCTTCCATTTTAACCCAGCAGAAAAGCCTCCCAATCCATTTTTGGCAATTACCCTATGACATGGCAATATAATAGGCAGTGGATTATACTTGAGGGACATAGCAACGCCCCTAGGAGAGGTGCCCAGCTTCTCTGCCAAACTCCCATATGTTATAACGCTACCAAAGGGAACATATTCTCTTAAATAGCTAAAAAGACGTCTTTGGAAAGGTGTAAATACTGTCAACAATACATCTTCTTGAGTCCACCTAACGGCTTTACCTGATAAATAGCTTATAAGCTTATCAAGTGAATTGCATTCGATGTCCACTTTCTCACTAAATATTGCCTGATCAGTAAGATGAATAGATTCGTATCTCCCATTCCACAACTTTACATTAATATAACCCACAGGAACTTTGATACTAATAATGTAACTGCCTATACAACGTTTTGGCAACCTCATGAGGAAGTCCACCTTTTTCCTTAAGTTCTTCAAGAGATGCATGATAAATTCCATAGAACCCACCAAACACTTCCAGTAATTTTTTCATCCTTTTAGGTCCCAGTCCCTTTACTCCTTCAAATATACCAACAATGCTATCCCTTCTTTGACGATGGTTAGTATTAATAAAGCGATGGGCTTCGGCCATAACCCACCTTAAAAATCGTTTAGAAGGGTGCTCTTCCGGCAAATACAAACTCTCACCGTTATCAAAATGAATATAACCAGAATCTTTATCTAGGGCTATAACTCTCCAACTTCTATTAATACCAACATCATTATGTGCTTTGATTACAAAGTTTAATTGAGCTTTAGATCCATCTATGACCATTAGCGACGGATAGCCCCATTCAGGGTGTTTTAGTCTCCGAGTAATCACTTCATACATCATATCAACATCAGCGGTTCTAATTGGCGATAAGTGAAACAATCTGTAATGACGCGGAGAAGGCTTTCCACCAATAAAGGTAACCATTCCCCCCATAGGATAGCTGCCTTGAAAGTGGGCATTATCATAACCTTCAACTCTCATTGGAATATCTGAAAGGTGAAGAATATCTTTGAGCATTCTATATCCTTTTTCAATTTCATTTTCGTATTGAAGATGACCCAAGGCTGTAACTGCCATTTCTCGTGCCAATTTGGGATATTTTAGAGAAGAAACAACGTTGCAACCAAGAATATCAAGAATTTCTTTTACCAAAGGATTAAAAGAAATTACCTGCTGGTCATCTTTACAAATCCTGGAATACACATCTACAGCAACCCTTTCATAAAATTCCGCAGGGTCAGAACCGCGATAATGCCATATTAAAACATCTCTTACTTCGTGATCTATAAAATATACAACAGCTATGCCTTTATCTTTTACAAATGCAGCAGCGACACCAATACCACGAAAGCCATCCATTACAACATCACTAATATTAATTTGTGAAAATTCCTTAAGTGCATCTCTAAAAACAATTGCCTTTTCAAACTGAAGGGAAGAGGCAGCATCTTTCATGCTGGTTTCCAAAAATTCTCTAACCTTTGAGGGAGACTCTGTGGCTATGGCGATAAATTTCTCTACATTCTTCCTGTATTCTTCTTCATTGATCCTTCCTACACATGGCATAGAACATTTACCTATTTCTCCTAGATTACAAACTCTCTTTAAATTCTTTTTCTCATTCCACTTGCAATTTCTTATACCAAATACTCTTTGAGCCAGCTCATATAATGCCCTAGCCATAGCACGAGAGGTAAAAGGACCTATAATCCTATAACCTAATCGTTCATAAGTCATTTTACGTGATCTTCTAAATTCAAGTTTTATCGTAGGATAACGAAGACGGGTATTTAATACCAAATAGGAATAAGTAATATCACTTGTCATCAGTACGTTGAAACGTGGACTGTACTTGTATATCAGTGACTCTTCCAGAATTAAAGCTTCTCGCTCTGTAGGAACAGTAAACAATTCAATATCAGTCGCCCATTCCATAATGAGAGAAGATTTAAAATCTCTACGTTTTAAATACGTTTCCAATCTCTTTTTTAAATCTTTGGCTTTACCGACATAAATAACTTCTTCTCCTGGTCCCTTAAAAACATATACCCCCGGCTGATGTGGAGCCTCTTGTAATTTCTTTTCTAATCCCATCATATCCTACCCTTATCCTCTAAATATTTCTTCAAGTAATATCCTGTATATGTCTCACTTGTCGCTATCTCTTCTGGTGTACCAGTGGCAATAACATACCCACCTTCCCTTCCCCCCTCAGGTCCCATATCTATAACATAATCCGCATTAGCGATAATATCTAAATTATGTTCAATGATAACCACACTATTACCCGAATCAACTAAACGATGCAATACCGATATCAAATTGTTAACATCATCCATATGGAGACCTGTAGTAGGCTCGTCCAACACGAATAAATATCCTTTCTTAGAACCTTTTAGATAGGTAGCAAGCTTTACCCTTTGTGATTCACCACCAGAGAGAGTGGGAGATTGTTGGCCAAGCTTTATATACCCTAAACCTACTTCTTCTAATATCTTCAAATCGTTGTAGATACTTGGGATATTCCTAAAAAGATCCATTGCCTGGGTAACGGTCATATCAAGAACATCCGCAATACTATAACCTTTATACTTAACTTCTAAGGTGTCACTGCTATATCGTTTCCCCCCACACACATCGCATGTAACATAAACATCGGGTAAAAATTGCATTTCCACTTTGATTATACCAACCCCCTTACATGCCTCACATCTTCCACCTTTAGGTGGAGGAACATTAAAACTAAAACGACCAGCTGTATAACCACGTGCTTTGGCTTCAGGTAAAGATGCAAACAGCTTTCTTATCTTATCAAACACTCCCACATAAGTGGCCGGTATACTTCTTGGTGTTTTTCCGATGGGTGACTGATCGATAAGGTCAACGTATTTTAAAACCTCATATCCTCGAATCTCTTTAACACCGGATACAGAAATATGAGCTCTGTTAAGATGCTTTGCCAAGTACCTATACAAAATTTCTACAGCCAGCGTGCTTTTTCCAGAACCACTAACCCCCGTAATAACAGTTAAAACACCAAGTGGAATATCTACATTTATATGTTTCAAATTAAATTTGTGGGCATCAATAATATGAAGCCATCCAACAGGCTGTCGACGAATCATGGGGATAGGTATGCTTTTTTCACCTGACAAATACTTACCTGTAATAGAAATGGGAGAAGATATAATATCATCTACACTTCCATATGCTACAACAGTACCTCCCATATCACCAGCACCAGGACCAATATCGATAATATAATCTGACTCCCTAATGACCCTTTCATCATGTTCTACAACAATAACGCTATTATCTTTATCTCTAAGCATTTTCAATAATTTAATCAATCTATCGGTATCACGAGGATGAAGCCCAATAGTTGGCTCATCGAGCACATACATAATACCCGTTAAAACATTGCCAAGTTGACTAGCCAATCTCAGCCTCTGCGCTTCTCCACCTGACAAAGTGCTGGTTTTCCTAATGAGTGTAAGATATCCCAAACCAACATCAACCATAAAATTTACTCTCTTTTGGATTTCCCTTCGTATGCTTTTCCATACTTTTTTTCTAGCACCACTTACTTTAATATTTGAAATCCATGTTTGAAGATCAGAAACAGGCATTTTAACAACATCTTCTATCGTTTTATCTTCAACTTTTACCCACAAAGCTTCTTCCCTCAAGCCTGTTCCATGACATGCACCACATTCCTCTAAAACCATAAACGTTCTTATTTTGTCTTTAATAGTATCGGAATCAGTAGTTCGATACCTATATTCTAAATAGTCTACAATTCCTTTAAAATCCCACCACCATGGTTCATCTGATAAATCAACCTTTATCGGTATACCTGGTCCCTTAAACAAGAACTTATACTTTGCCCGGGATGGAATATCCTTCCATGGTTTATGGGGGTCTACACCACAAGCTTTTGCCGCTAACATCAACATATCATGGGAAAGAAGTGTAAAAACAGCTCCTTCTACTAGAGATTTATTCTCATCTATTACCAATAAATCTGGATCAACTTTTTCATGCATACCAATACCACCACACACAGGACAAGCCCCAACAGGGCTATTAAAAGAAAACAGACGAGGTGACAACTCAGGTAAACTCCTACCGCAGATAGGACATGCATGCTTTCCGGTATAGAAAGCAATATCATCCTTAACCTTAATGGCAACTATATTATCTGTTTTCTTCCATGCCAACTCAATTCCATCCAATATTCTATTTCTATTTTCTGGTCTCACCCTAACCCTATCAATTACAAGAAAAATATCATGGTGTTTATTCTTATCCAGATTTGAAACCTCATCGAGAAATACTAGATCTCCATCAATATAAACCCTCATAAAACCATCTTTTAGCAGTGAACTTAACAAATTATGAAAATCACCTTTCTTGTTTATCGCTAAAGGTGCAAGTATTTCAACACGTTCATCTCTGTATCGTGTCATAATTGTTCTAACAATCACTTCAGGAGTTGTTGCCTTCATGGGAAGTCCATGTTCAGGACAATAAGGGATTCCTATATGTGCAAACATCAGTCTAATATAGTCATATATCTCGCTCATTGTTCCAACCGTAGATCGAGGAGTAAAAGAGGATGTAGTATGTTGCTCTATTGAAATAGCTGGTGTAAGTCCTTCTATTGAATCCACATCCGGTTTTTTAAGCATACCCAAAAACTGTCTGGCATACGCTGAAAGTGATTCTAAAAATCTCCTATGAGCTTCTGCATACAGTGTATCAAATACCAATGAAGTTTTTCCAGAACCACTTACACCTGTAACAACCACCAATTTCCCTTTAGGAATATCCACATCTATATTTTTAAGATTATGTTCGCGAGCACCTCTGATTTTGATATACTTCACACAGCTTCACCTCTAATATTAGGTTATCATTAGAATATACAATAGAAAGTGGTGAGAAAAGATGGCCAATATCGCAATTTTATACGGAGACGATAACAAAAAGGGGGGAATCAGAGCATATTCCCATTTAATGGGTAAAATACTAAAAAAACATGCCCATAGTGTTAACTTTATGTCCTTTGCCTCATTCAAAAGCCCAATATACAAAAGTCCCACAAGTGGGTGGAGAGAATTAACTCTAACATATATTCTTGGACGCATAGCAGACTATAAATCACCCAGTTATGATCTTATTATTGGAAATGGATACTACGGTGCCTTTTGCCCCCACACAGATATAACAATATATCACTTCGTATACCCTTCATATACCAAACATCTCAAAGTCAACCTCCTTAAAGGTATAATAGGAGGCATGTTAGAAAGAAAAAGTGGCAAGCACACTATACGAATTTCTGTTTCTCACTTTTTAGCCGAAGAAGTATGGAGATATTACAGATACAAAACAATCGTTATCCCTAATGGAATAGACACAAATAAATTTTACCCAATAGAAAGCACAAAGCTATCTTCT
>CAZATH010000010.1:0-4285 GCA_964487995.1 uncultured bacterium | reverse complement strand
AAAGGTGCAGATGTAGTAGAATATGTAGCTTCTCAACTTCCCCAAATATCTATAATAGCTATTTTAGGATATAATTCTGGAAAAAATAAATCCAATATTCCTAAAAATATCCGTTTCCTCTATAAACTGAACCATGAGGAAATTAATGAACTTTATAACCTCGCCAACCTCATCCTATATCCCTCCAGATATGAACCATTCGGCTATGTAACTGCAGAAGGATGGTCGGCAGGAACACCTGTAATTACTACACCTATGGGGTTGGGATATGATCTTAAAGCCAATAAACTATTTCAGAATTTTATTATTACCGATATGAATAATATTAGGGAAGAAACATTGAAACTGGTTAAAAAGTACCTTGCACTTTCACAAGACGAACAAAGAGATATTGTTAGAAAGGGGAGGAAATTTATCGTAGAAAATTATAATTTAGAAAAATGGGAAAAAAATGTCATGAATGTTATTTCTTTTGTCCTAAAAATGCGTTGATCACTTCCACACTTAACTTATCTATACCTCCATTGTTGCATATAACGATATCAGCGTTTTCCTTGTAGAAAATATCAGGTTGTTGATGTTTTCGTCTAGGAATATAAAACCTATAAAATTTTTCCAAACCAAGCCTACCTAGGACATATTTAGGAGGGGATATCACACTCCACACCTCTGAACATAATCCGACCCACCCGGCCTCAAATAAGATAGCAGCCTCGAGCAATATAGTGTTGTATCCTAAAGCTTGGAAATGATATATCAATTTAGATGCTTCACGTAACATTAGAGGATGAATAAATTTATTGTAACGCTCCAGTAAAGTAGCATCAGAGAAAACCTTTTTGGCAACCTTTCTACGAGATATCCTACCGTCAACGATTACATCTTCACCCAATAGCAAACGTACTTGCCTTATAACATATTCCTTATGCAAAAGAAAGTGTCCCACATAATCCATTTTTATAGTTGGCAAAGAAAATCTTTGCTGAAGAATGCTCACTACCTGGGTTTTCCCTGAAGCAATAGGACCGGTGATACATATAACCCTCATGATTGTCGAGGTTCTTTCTGGCAATTGGGACAAATATAAGATGTTCTACCACCAATTTTTATCTTTTGTAATGTAGCTCCACATATCGGACACACTTTTTTACCATGCACAGAAGCTGACCACTTTCCATTATTGCCATAAACATCCGTGTAGTGTTCGTCCCCTCCTAAATTATATGCTTCCTGTAAAATCTCCTTCATATTGACAAAAATTCGATTTAACTCCTCCTGTGTAAGACTATTCCCCTTTCTAGCGGGATGTACTCTGCTACGCCATAAAATTTCATCAACATACCGGTTTCCCAATCCCAAAATTTTATTTTGATCCATTAATGTAGACTTTATAGCCTTTGATGTTCTTACGATGCTGATAAACTCTTCCTCGGTGATATTCATGGCATCAGGAGCGGTTTTTATATCATCCGCTGTTATTATCCGCGCCTCTGCCAGCTTCCTTTTATCACCAAGAATTAAAAGTTTGTCATTATCCATGAAAAAGCCAACTATCCAGCCCTTTTCAACTGGATATGCAGTATTCACAATTCTTACAAATCCAGTCAAGCGAAGGTGGAACCTAACCCAAATATCACCAAATTTTAAGATAATAGCTTTTCCATTTCGAACAACATCTCTCAATATTCTTCCTTTAACAATATCCAACTCATCTACTCTTCTATCATCAAATACTATGATATCCTTTACCCTTGCCCCCAACACTTCATCTCTAATGCCATCAATAATCACCTCTATCTCTGGTATCTCAGGCATTATCCCATCACCTCTACATCATCACCATAAGCAGCTTTGTACCAATTCCTGGCCATTTCCAGATCACCAAAATCTGCCCATATACAATCTTCATCAAAGGCATAAACCTTACCACCAGTTTCAAATATTGCCAAAGCAACTTTGCTTACTATATCCCTTTCGCCAACAGCGACCTTAATCCCCTTTTCCTCCTCAACAACAACAGGTCCACCATTAAATAAAGTCTTTTCTAAGTCGCCATATATCATAATGCCAAAGTGATTAATAAAATGCCAAAATAGAGCAATACGGGAGAAATCGGCTCTGTAATTGGCTAGAGCACGAGAAGGCATCACATAACTCCACGGTTGAGGTATAACATCTCTGCTTATAATGTTTTTCCAACCATCTTTACCTCCATCTACTATCTTCCAAGGTGGTTTCTCAAGAGATGTTCTAAGCCAGTTGATCTCCTCCTCTGTATCAAACAAGGATAACATATCTCCCGAAGACTGCCACATGAATACCTCTCCAGCTTCATTTATCATTTTAAATGGCTCAATCCATTTACGTGGCATAAAGTGTCTACGTATATCGTCACGAAATCTTCTTATGCTCAACTTATCTAATAAGCTGACAACACCGTTCCAATCAGAAATATGCTCACGTAAACCGACAATACTACCGATGGGAACATCTCTTACAACATTTACTAACTCCATATTACGATAGAATATATCTTTATAGGGAGAAACTTTCTTATCTGCCAAAATATCATCTATACTCTCATAAGTCTTTAAAAGTTTACTTGCCCTTTTAGTTCCGATACCAGGTATACCCTTAATGTTATCTGAGGTATCACCTGCAAGTGCCTTCCATATAGGAAATCTTGATGGTTCAAAGCCATATTTTTCCAAAAATTTATCGTGATCATATATTTCTATATTGGAAACACCTTTCCTGAAGATCACAACACGTACCTGTTTACTAATTAATTGAAAAAGATCTTTATCGCCGGTATAAATATCCACATAAGCCCCTAACTTGGCTGCCCTATCGGCAATGGTGGCAATGATATCATCTGCTTCAAACCCTGCAAATTCAACAACAGGAATACCTAGATATTTACATAGTTTTCTACATACATCTACTTGTTTATGAAAATCTTCGGGAACCTCCGGTCTTCCTGCCTTATATTCCTTATAACTGGTGTGTCTAAATGTAGGAGCCTGTGTATCTAAAGCAACAACCAAGTGGGTATGAGGTTTTTCTAAGATCTTTAATAATATAGACAAAAATCCACGAACAGCACCTGTAGTAATACCCATTCCCCCTGCTTTCAGAGCAGGAAGAGCATAATATGAACGAAATAATAAGCTGTGACCATCAATCAGTATATATTTCATCTAACCCAACCCTTTCCCGCCAAATACTCTGCAACCCGACCATAGACATCATTTGCTCTTTTAACGATCTGAGACAACCTCATATTATTAATACTAACATACTCCCCTTTATTATATGTAATAATACCTAGATCCCTTAATAACACTTTCATTTTTATATCGTATACCATAGGATAAAAATATTTTCCCATGAGAAGTGCCAGTATCATAGCGTGTAATCTTCCAACAACCCAAAAAGAAAATTTTCCAATTATATCCATAAGCTCACCTTGAAATAAAGCATCTATACCGTTTATAACCTTCCACGAAGTAGGATATTCTCTACGCCACTTTGAATCTAAAAGAGGTAAAAACTCAACGACCACAACTTTTTTACCTCGCGTTTTTCTTACAACATCCTTCCAATATAATCCCAAAGAAGGACCTGGAACAAGCAAAACCTCACCAGGATTATATATATAAGAAAACTTGTGCTTAGTCAACGACGAGAGGGTAAATGTGATATCTGGAGCTAGAAAGGTAGATATGAACCCCACACGTTGTAATAAAAACCGATAGGAAAGAACATCTCTAACAACTGCCAAGGTTATTCCCCTAAAAGCACTTGAAACTACTACACGTGACATGGCTTGCTGTAAAGGTCCAACACCCACCCCAATTAAACAAGATTCTCTGCCTAATACAATAGGAAACAAGTAATAAAATATATTATGTAAGCTGGTGGTATCTTGAAACAACCCACCCCCACCAACAATATGTCTATTAAATGGTACGTCGCGTAGCACCTTTGTATAAGAAACAGATTCTACGTCGTGAAGTTTACTTACATAACTATTATCTCCTCTAGCAACAACTACAATATGTTCTCTTCCCAATAATTCAACAATAGCCTTTAAAATTAACTCATCGCCTACATTTAACCCTCCCCAATAACCCCACAAGAAAGTCTGCATCTAAAATACCACTACCTTTAATCTTTCATTATTAATAGGAGTCAAGATGCCTTTAGTATCTAAAACCAACATACCATCTTTGATATACTTTTCCACTGTTTTGGCATTCACTCCTTCCTGCAAAGCAGTTAT
>CAZATH010000009.1:15875-18194 GCA_964487995.1 uncultured bacterium | reverse complement strand
CTAGCATGTAAATACAACATTGGCGCAACAGTACCGTGGCCATATTTACCACCAGTACGTCCCTGGGTCCACTCTACAAGCATTAGAGGTATACCCAGTAGGAATAAAGCAAAGAAATAAGGAATCATGAAACTACCGCCACCGTTAGAAGCGGCCTGATACGGGAAACGCCAGAAGTTACCAAGGCCTACAGCATTACCGGCCATGGCGAGAATAAGACCAATCTTCGTTCCCCAAGTGTCACGGGTTTCTGCCATATACTTCACCCCCTCAGGATATTTTTAGACCAAGGCGTAGGGCTAGGTCCTTTTAACATTATATATCAAATAGCATATTTATTCAACATGATAGGCAAAAGATGTTGAGATTTATGACAAACCTATAAATTCTTCACTTGCTTATACATCTTGTCAGTATATTCCTTAAACATTCTAACCGTATTAAATTGAGGGGCAAGGGTAAGAAAAGAATGCTCTACCATTTCCCACCAAAATTGTTTATGCCTGCGATAAATGAGATAAGCCTGTTCCATTAATGTGATTAGAGCTTCTGCATCCCTATCATCACCGGTTCCCTCCCAACCCCAACCATTCATACCATCATAACCTTCTATCCACCAACCATCTAAAATAGAAATATTCAACCCTGCATTATATATAATTTTCTGCCCAGAAGTGCCACTGGCTTCTTTAGGAGGGATAGGGTTATTGAGCCACAAGTCAACACCACCCACAAGATAACTGGCAACATCCATGTTATAGTTAGGAACATACACAATCTTATCCTGCCAACCATATCTCTCAATCGTAGCATGAAGATTTTCAATAATCTCATGTCCTTTACCATCTGCAGGATGGGCTTTTCCCGAGTAAATAATTCTTAGCCCCTGGTCCAAAAGTTTTCCCAATCTATCGGGATCCCGTGCTATGAGATCGGCTCTTTTATACGGAGCCACACGTCTGGCAAACCCAACAATAAGATCATCCTCATTCCACCTAATCCCCATACGTCTTAGATACAGTAACAATCTCTTTTTCTGAAGGGATTTAGCTAGTTTAATATGGTTCTTCCTAAGAATCACCGATTTCCAGAAATCTGGATTATCTACCTCTGTCTCCCAACCTTCACCACCGACATCACTCATAATTTCTCGCATTTGATCACCTGCCCACGTAGGAACATGGACACCATTGGTAATGTGGAATATAGGAACATCGTCTGCTCTTTGAACACCAAAGATATGCTTCCACATGTTTCGCGACACTTCTCCATGTTTCTGGCTAACAGCATTGGTAAGACCTGCTAGTTTAAGGGCAATAACTGTCATACTGAGCCCACCTTCTGTTGAAACCCCTCCAAGCTCCAACACTTTTTCCCAGGGTTGACCTGACTCTTCCCACCATTTCCTGAGATATCTCTCGGCAAGGGAAACATCAAATACTTCATTGCCGGCAGGAACAGGTGTATGGGTAGTGAAAACAAGATGCCTTCTCACCTTCGCAAGGGCATCTTCCCATTCCATACCTGACATCAAAAATTCTCTCAGTAATGCAAGTCCGGAAAATGCCGAGTGTCCTTCATTAAGATGCCAAATATCATAACCTGGATAAACCTCTCTGAGAAACTGTGCACCACCAATTCCCAGTAGTATTTCTTGTCTAATACGCTCCGCTCTATCGGCTGTATACAACTTATATGTTGTAGTTTTCCATTCTCCAGAATTCTCATGAAGCTCACTATCAATCAGATAGAGTGGAACACGACCTACCATAGCCCTCCATACAATATAGTGAACCATTTCATCTCCTAACGTAAACTCTCCTTTATATACCTCTGTCATTCCAAAATCTCTGGGATGATAATAGGGATACTCCTCTCTTTGTCTTCCATCTTCTATAATTTGGGTAAAATAGCCATTATGGTAAAAAAGACCTAAACCTATAAGTGGCCAATGTAAATCGCTGGCTGTTTTAAGAATATCGCCAGCAAGTACTCCAAGTCCACCGGCATAAATGGGCCAATCTGGATGGGCACCAAACTCTACACTCAGATAGGCAACACGGGGCTGCTTCATAGCTACCACCTCCAAATTATTGGCATTACATTTCCTTTATACAGTAAATCATGGAAACATAAACAGATATTCCCCCCAAACATATTTTATATGCTCTAAGTATCCGCATATATCAGTGATTTCTGCATACTTTCAGCGGTAGATAAAATGAGGTGGTTCCCTTAGGAGGATTAAGAACCACATCAACTTGCCCCATAACCTGATGGAAATCTATATCAAGACCTGAAGACATAAAGGAATGTATA
>CAZATH010000009.1:0-15865 GCA_964487995.1 uncultured bacterium | reverse complement strand
ATAAAATCAAACGAAACACTGCTACACTCAAAGTCATCAATAGGTGCTAAAACAATGTACAGAACACCCCAATCTGCATACCATAAATCGGTATTTATCAAGTAATTTCCCCACCATATATTCTGTCTTTTCAGAAATCTTTCATAAAACTTTACATAATATGCCGTTGCTGGAAGACCTAT
This sequence comes from uncultured bacterium, assembly GCA_964487995.1. Lineage (GTDB taxonomy): Bacteria > Coprothermobacterota > Coprothermobacteria > Coprothermobacterales > JAADFF01 > JAADFF01. The sequence continues at coordinate 15,683 of CAZATH010000009.1, read as the reverse complement.
AGATGGTATAGGCTGATTGAAATAGCTTCTGGGTATAGAGGCTGTTCCCATAACATACTTCATATGAATATAACCAGTTGCCCTATCAACGGCAAAAAATGAATCCCACCACCTAAAGCCCATATAATCTGGACTATCATCCATATCTGGGGGAGCAGAGTATTTAAATATGGCAATTAGATGTAATTTTCCATCTATCCACTTACCATAAACCGATAGTTTTAGTGTAGATTTTCCAGCATATATCTTTGATAAACCTTGATAACCTGCATTTTTGAAAATCATACCGGGAAAATCTGCGCTACTTGTATCACCATATAATACAAGCTTACCACCACTAATTTCATTCCACTTATTCAAGATCTCCATAAACTCCTGATAGGAAACATCATACCCTTTCATGGCCGAGATAACACTGTATAAATCCTTTACGTCATTAAAATCCTCAACACGCTTCACATTTCCCCTTAAGGGTGGGTTCAAAACAATGCGGGTTTTATAGCTGCGATAATATATCAACAAAATGGCGGTGCCAACAATAAGCACCGCCACAAATACAAATTTCCACACACTTCTACGAGACACCTTAGTATTCAAACAAGCTCCCTCCAACAAATTCTCTGAGCAATGAGGTACGTGGAACAAATGTATTAGAAAGTGGTTCAAAATGTCTAATGAATTTTAAGAGTCTTTCAGCCTCTGCATACTCAGGATACAATTTGGGAACAGCCTCCAGAAGCGGTTCCACCAAAGGCCTAAGCACACTAAGTTCATAAGGTAATGCAGAATTAAAGAAAACATCCGCCTCTTCTTGATAGGGGAAAATATACCTATCTTCTCCACGTCTTACTAGTGGCCACTGCCGTAGTGTATCAATAACACCGTATCCCCTAAACAAACTATCCCTCACCATACGGCGTATCAGCCTAGCATCTGTTGTAGGAATTCTATTATGATCATCAATATTAAGTTGGGTAAGTGCACTGACATATATCTTAAACTTAGTATACCCTGGAACCTGGGCTGTTGTAATCGGATTTAGGGCATGGATACCCTCAACGACAATAACACTGTTTTTATCCAATCTAACAAATTTACCAGAGCGCTCCCTAACACCTCTAATGAAGTTATAACGTGGAAGCTCAATTTCCTCTCCCTTCAAAAGGGCCATTAACTGTTCATTAAAGAATTCTACATCCATTGCCTCAATACTATCAAAATCAGGTCTACCCTCTTCATCTCGCGGTGTTCTATCTCTGGGTACAAAATAATCATCTGTAGAGATAACAATAGGATTAATACCATTTACCCTTAGCTGTATACCTAGCCTCTTAGAAAATGTTGTTTTACCAGAAGAAGAAGGACCGGCAATAAGCACCAATCTAACATCATCTATATTCTCAGCCACTTTGTCTGCTATTTCTGCTATTTTCTTTTCCTGCAAAGCTTCGGCTACCATAATCAGCTCTTTGGCTTTACCTGAGGCTATCATCTTATTAAGTGCACCTACATCAGGAAGTCCCATCAATGACAGCCAATTACGATGCTCTTGAAATGCCTTGTAAAGCATAACAATTTCAGAGAACTTTGCAGGCTTACGGTAATTTTTCGTCTCAGGAAGAACAAGAACAAATCCCGGTGGATATATAATGAGATCAAACGCATTAAGATACGATGTATCAGGAACCAGAGGTAAAAAGACATAATCGTAATAATCTGTGCCCTCTGCCTTATACAGCGTTACTGTCTTGGTATACAATGTCTCAAATAATCGAACCTTGTCTTCGCGATCTTCCTTCTTAAATAGCTGTATAGCTTCTACTCTATCCATTTCAACAAATTCAAAACGTATACCCTTTTTGACATAATCCCACATTTTCTCTTTTATCTGTTCTAGTTCTGTGTAGGTAATCTCCCTATCCCGCAGTCTTCCATACAACCCCTGGTTGTAGGAATGCTCCACAAGAACATTCTCATTACCTAATACATCACGTGCAGCCAACGTCAATAAGAACACATAGCTTCTTTCAATAATTCTTCTACCAGTAACAGTATGTGCATCGATAAAATCAAGCTTAACATCGCGATTAAGCTTATAGTGAAGGTCAACAAGATGACCATCTACTCTGGCAGCTACAACATTGTCTATAGAACCATACTTTTCATCGATAAGGTCTTTAACTTGAGGCAAAACATCAAGTATTTTAGTTCCCCGGGGCACTTCTACTCGCATGCCCTTCTCGACGGTAACAAATATCTTTCCATCCACTTTAAACACCTCCTTTAATTAAACTTACAATGATGATGTATAAATATTCTACCACCGACCCATAGAGATAAATAGTTATAATTAAGAAAAAAGGTGGAGGTGTAAGCCATGCAAAAACACAGAGTGGGCGATCTTGGGAAATATGTAGGACAGGAAGTAGAACTCAAAGGATGGTTATACAACAAACGCGATATTGGTAAAGTTCGTTTCATATTAATACGCGATGGCAGTGGTATTGTCCAAGGTGTAATGGTAAAAAACAACATACCTGAAGAGGTATGGAACAAGTTTGACCAGCTCACATTGGAAACATCCCTTATAGTAAAGGGAACTGTAAGAGAAGAAAAAAGAGCACCCGGTGGCTATGAGCTTGATGTAACAGATATCAATATTTTTCAAATTGCAGATGGATACCCCATTACCAAAAAATCACATGGTATAGAATTTCTTATGGATCATCGACACCTGTGGTTAAGATCCAAAAAACAATGGGCAATTATGCGTATAAGAGATGAGATACAAAGTGCCATTATGGATTTCTTAAGAGAAGAAGGATTTATAAGAATTGATGCCCCCATACTAACCTCATCGGCTGCAGAAGGAACGACAACGCTATTTGAGGTAGACTATCACGGCGACAAAGCATACCTCTCCCAAAGTGGACAACTTTACATGGAGGCAGCTGCTATGGCACATGGAAAAGTCTACTGTTTTGGCCCCGCATTTAGAGCCGAAAAATCCAAAACAAGAAGACATTTACTGGAATTTTGGATGGTAGAACCAGAGATGGCATGGGTCACATTTGAGGAAAATCTACAAATACAAGAGAATATGGTCTCATATATTGTCAAGCGCGTACTTTCCAACCGTAGAAACGAACTGGAAATATTGGAAAGACCAATAGAGGCATTGGAAAAAGTCAAACCACCATTTCCACGATTAACATATGATGAAGCTATAGAAATGCTAAAAAAATCAGGTGATCCTGAACTAGAAAAAATCGAGTGGGGGGAAGATTTTGGAGCCCCTCACGAAACATATATTTCCAACCAGTTTGAAAAGCCAGTATTTATTACCCACTTTCCAACAAAAATGAAGGCATTTTACATGCAACCTGATCCAGAAAGACCAGAGGTAGTTTTAGCTGCCGATCTCTTGGCACCAGAGGGATATGGCGAGATCATAGGCGGAAGTGAACGTATCCACGATTATGAGCTTCTTAAAAAACGCATCGAAGAGTGGGGGCTACCACTGGAAGATTACGAGTGGTATCTTGACCTTAGAAGATACGGCACAGTTCCCCATTCTGGATTTGGTTTAGGCTTAGAAAGAACAGTCGCCTGGATAGCAAAGCTCCCACACATCAGGGAAACCATACCATTCCCAAGAATGCTACACAGGATGGTGCCATAACCGTGAGGATTGGCATATTAGGAACGGGCAGCTTGGGCACAGCCCTTGCTGCCCATTTCTACAAGTTGGGATACGATGTAATATGGTGGGGAAGAGACCCGCAATTGGTGGAACATATCAATACTTTTCACAGAAACCCCCGTCATATGAGCGAGTTTCTTCTTCCTTACGATTTAAAAGCAACAAATAGTTTAGAAGAAATAGCAAATGGTGAGTATATCATATCGGCTATTCCCACTCCCTATCTGAGAGATGTGTGGAATAAGTTAAAAACATACATCGAGACACCTACCATTATCAATACCTCTAAGGGAATAGAAACAGGCAGTGGCATGTTTGCTCATGAGATATTTAGAGAAATATTTCCAAGTGGTATCTTTTTAGCACTCTCCGGTCCATCATTTGCCAAGGAAATTCTAAAAGGTTTTCCTACCGCTGTCGTGCTGGTGGGTCCTGAAGAAATAACATGTCCATTGATACAGCAGTGGTCTACACCTGCTTTACGACTATACAGTGCTACAGATCTTATCGGCGTTGAACTTTCAGGAGCATATAAAAATGTGCTTGCCATAGCTAGTGGTGCTGTAGCCGGCTTGGGCTTAGGTGAAAATACCCGTGCCGCACTGATCACAAGAGGTATTGCAGAGCTCACCCGTCTTGGCACAACCCTAGGGGCAGATATTAAAACATTCATGGGTCTATCTGGAGTAGGCGATATCATTCTCACATGCTCTTCCCGCGAAAGCAGGAACTTCTCCCTAGGGTGGAATATAGGAAGGGGACTACCTGTTGAGGAAGCCCTTAAAAGGCTAAAGGGATATCCCGAAGGATACAAGACATCCCTAGCACTCAGATCCATAGCACACAACTTGGAAGTAGAAACACCTATTGTAGACGCCGTGGCATCTGTTCTACACGATGGACTACCTATTAAAAAGGCTTTATCCGACCTTCTATCTAGACCTCCCAAAAAAGAGTTTTGGGGATTAGATTAAATTAAATATCTGGCTTACAAAAAACAATAACCGGCGGGCTATTATCATCAGGTGATAAATAATAGATAAGATGAGCATGCTCCTTATCACATGCCCTAATACCATCAATATCAGCAGCACAATCGGTAAAAGCATATGGCTTACCGTTAAGAGGACATATAGGTGGGTGGTCAAAGGCAAGGGGATTTTAGCTATCTCCCCATCCAGTAAGCCCAAGATGTACCGTCCATTCCCACAAATTAGATGTTCCACAATCGTGGGAGCCACTAAAGTGTGGATATGGATCCTTACCCTGCATTTCCCTTAAAAGTGAATACGCTTCTGCCTTATCAAGAATATTACGCACATTACTAAGATGGGAATAAACTTTAGTAGCATAAATGGCATGGTCATACTTCGGTGCAGAAACAGCTACTAAAATGCCAATAATGATGATAACAACTAAAAGCTCTATAATGGTAAACCCCGACTCACCACCTCTAAAGTGAAGAGACAATTTCCTGTGCCTCCTTAAAGGCATCTACAACATTCTCTGATCCCATGATAGAACTACCCATAACAATCAGATGGGCACCCTGGGAAACCACTTTTTTCAAATGGCGATGTTTAATACCACCATCGACCTCAATAAGAAAATCATATTCCGGTTCTCTGAGAATCTCAGACAACACAGAGACCTTGCCAAGCGCATATGGTATAAGAGTTTGCCCTCCAAATCCCGGATTAACCGTCATGACAAGCACCACATCAACAATAGGAAGAGCCATTTGAATTGCCCCTATGGGAGTGGCAGGATTTAGAGAAACACCTGCCAAAAGTCCTTTCTCCTTGATATACGATATCGTTCTATCAAGATGATGCTCTGCTTCCACATGAACCGTAATAATATCGGCACCTGCATCGGCAAACATATCTATATACATCGAAGGCCTTTCAACCATCAAATGAACAGAATATAAGACATCAGGAAAATGTTTCTTCAACGATTTTAAAACCCCTGGTCCTATAGCAAGATTGGGCACAAAGTGTCCATCCATTACATCAATGTGTAACATTTTTAGTCCAAGATTGTAAATACCAGTTATATCTTCTCCTAATGTGACAAAATCTGCCGATAAAATAGAAGGTTCTATAATCGGTAGATACTTTTTTATCTCTTTCTTCTTCGACGCTTCCACCTTCTCTCCTCCTCCCTTTCTCTAACAATCTGTAGTATTTTGAGATAGCTTTCATATCTAAATGGTGCTATCTCACCGTTTTTAACAGCTTCTTTAACTGCACAGCCCGGCTCATCAACATGAAGACAGCCTGGATAAGCACATTGATGTTCCCTCTCTACAATTTCAGGGAAACCACTAGAGACATCACCTATTTCTATTTCTTCAGGAACTTCTAACAATGAAAATCCTGGAGTATCTACTACATAAGTCTTTTCATCTACAGGAATCAGCCTGCTAAATGTTGTGGTATGTCTTCCACGTCCTATCTTTGATGACACACTATTCACAGTTAAATTAAGATCATACATTGCATTGAGAAGGGAGCTCTTACCAACACCTGACATACCTGCAAATACAATCGTTCCCTTGTCAAGATATTTCTTTAGTTCCTGTATACCCATGCCAGTGTAAGCAGAGGTCCACATTACGGTATACCCCAATCGTTGATACACGTTCATTGTCTTACGGGCATTTTCCAGCTCCTCTTTTGACAGCGCATCTACTTTATTAACGACAATATAAGGCTTTATACCCTCATGTATAACATTCATTAGAAACAAATCCAAATAGAAAAGATAACCTTCAGGTTCTTTGAAGGTATGGACATATATAGCTTTTGTTACATTGGCAACAGTAGGTCTTTTTAACAAGTTTTTGCGATCAATAACTTTTTCAACAGCGTACTCTCTTCCGGCAATTACCTCGGTAATCCACACATAGTCCCCAGGATATATACCTGTATCCTTAAGTACCCTCTTTCTAACATGTGCATATTTTTCTTCTCCATCAACTTCTACCCATGCATTATACCTATCCATTTTGAGTATCCGTGACAGTCTTCTGATAGTCACCTGTCCACACCTCCAGATCAACAGTTTCTCCTATCCAACGGCTGATACCTGACCTGGGAAATTGAGCTTTCACGGTTTCCAATTTTACACCTTCTGCATACACATATTTGATATTCCCTACTTTGAGGCCAACATCTGTAATCTTCTTCTCAGCCACAGGTAGAGGAAGTCCAACAACATAGGGTACCTTAGCCTGCTTGGGTATAGATACTGTAATAAATACTCCACCGCCACGTGGAACTTTAGCACCTGGCTGAGGAACAACAGATTTAACAACAAAATTTCCCCCATCTGGAATCTCTACTACATCTTTTATTCTCAAACCTGCATTTCTCAGAAGTGTAATAGCCCTATCTGCCTTCATGCCAACAATATTGGGAACAGAGGCAGTATCCATACCAGTACTTACAAACAGAGTAACCTTTTCACCACTTCCCATTAAAGTGCCAGGAACAGGAAGCTGAGCAACAACGTATCCCACACTGATATCAGATTTCACCTTTTTAATCTCAAACGATAAATCTCTATCCCAAAGCTTAGATATGGCATCTGATATATACATATCCGAGACATCTGGTGCTCTTCTTCCCACCGATACTCTCTCTCTATCGGTAAGCCAATAATACATTCCCAATGATACAGCTCCCCATATTATTGTTGCCACTACAAGCACGTGAAAGATATAACGCAGAAATTTGATCATAACTTCCTCCTCCTTAACATACCACAGGCTGCATCTACATCTTTACCGACCGATTTTCTAATAGTTACAATAAATCCCTGCTCCTTCAAATATTGCTGAAACTCAAGAATCTTTTCATCAATAGGTCGGCTAAAACCGGCAAAGGTATCGTTATAAGGTATAAGATTAATCCTTTTTACCTTTCCCTTTAGAAGATTGGCAAGCTTACTAGCATGATCTATAGAATCATTGACATCTTTCAGCATCACATATTCTGCTGTTAACCTCACTTTTCGCTCTCTGGCATAAGAATGTGCCATATCTATAACCTCATCAATGGGATTAACCTCTTCAACAGGCACTAGAGATAAACGAAGGTCATGGGTGGGAGCATGAACAGACAATGCAAGATGAACATTTAGATCACTATCAAGTAGCTTCTTCATACCCTCCTTTATACCCACCGTAGAGAGTGTGATACGGCGGGGAGACATGGCAAATGCATTTTTATCGGTAAACACTTTGATAGCCTTATACACATTATCGTAATTTAAAAGTGGTTCCCCCATTCCCATAAACACAATTCTATCCACTGGTTTCTTTAAATACTCAAACATCCATACTTGACCAATAATCTCTCCCGCTGTCAAGTTTCTAGAAAATCCACTAAGCCCAGTTTGACAAAATTTACATCCCACAGGACATCCAACTTGAACAGAAATACATGCTGTATGCCACGTGCCATCCTTACCCTCGAAGTTCATATATACCGCCTCTATCATTTCACCATCATGCTTGGACTTAAGTAGATATTTAACACTATCAGCACCTTCTGATGCCTCTACAACATCAAAAGGCTTCAGATAAAAAGATTCTGACAAAAACTTTCGTAAATTCTTGGGTATATTTTTCATATCATCAAAGGAACCTACAAATTTATCGTACATCCAATCCCATATCTGTTTAGCCCTGTACTTCTGAAACCCTGCCTGTAGAAGCACCTCTTGAAGCTCCTGCAAAGACAAGTCCATAATTAGCTTCTTAGCCACGCTTCTTTCTACCCCCTATCACTAAGTATATATCTAAAGGAAACCTCAAAACCATTAAGATTGAAAATGGATAATACCGCAATGTATAAAGATGCTTCTGAACCTCATCAGAAACTGTTTCGGTATAAGAAAGCATAATCAATGCCCTAATATATCCATCTATATCAAAATAGGAAACAAGAAGAAGCAAAACCGTAAGCAAAAAAACATCCCAAGCCAACCACGCTCTACCTAAAAACCATGTAGCAGGCATAGAAACAAATAGTATCTTTGCCAGAATCTCCATCCATCTTCTCAAATAAGCAGAAATATCACCTGAAAGATACTGAACCACCCTTCCAATGATAAAAAGCTTATTAACATGTCCAACAAGTCGATGATTTCCCAAAAGTCTACGATTAATAAAAAGGACACGGCCACTTACCTCATAGTAAAACATAGGGGGATAACGCCTTCTATAAACAATATCAACAAACGGAGATAAATACTCATCTACCAGTGCGAAAATATCTTCTGGTATAACACCTTCGACACCCAATGCACCTATGTGCCATCCATACCATATAAGATTCCACAACAAATACAATCCACCAATTAAGAGTAATGTATTATAGAAATCTAATACCAGGACTCACCAACCTCCGGCTTATAACCTGCAATAAAAGCAGAAATAGGCATTGCCCTCTTGCCCTCTGGCTTTACCTTGGTGGGAATGTAAAAACCAGCTCCGGTGGAAATTGCCAGTTTTTCCCTATTTACATAAACAACTTTTCCATATTCTTCATAACTACCCTCTTCACATTCTCCATACAGTATCTTAACCCGCTTATTCCTGAACATCGCATATGCACCTGGAACATCTGCCAGTGCACGCACCAACCTATCTATTTCTTGACACGGTTTTGAAAAATCTATATGCATCATATCCTTATCAAACATTGCTGCATACGTGTAATCTTTTCCTTGGGGCATAGCTTTAATATTACCCTCCACATACAAGGACATAAACTCCTCCCATACTACAGGAACCTTCTCTGACAACATAGCTTCAAGTTGGGTAGTCGTTTCACGACCTGTTAGTTCATATTTCACTTGATACAAGATATCGCCTGCATCAATTTCCTTACTTAACTGATGAAATGTAATACCGGTATACAGGTCACCACTATATATAGTCCACTGAATAGGAGCCGGTCCTCTCCAGCGGGGAAGCAGTGAAGGATGTATATTCACCATAAACGGAGCATTCTCTTTATAAAAGTAAGATGGAATATAGATACCGTAATCTATCACAATGGCTATATCAATACCCTTCTCTATATACTCTTGATATATTGATTTTGTTAACTTATCAGCTTTGATAACATCTACTTTTCCCGAAACCACCTCGGCAACAGGCGTAGGTTTCAGTTTCATTCCACGTCCTTTGGGTTTATCAGTTTTAGTAAATAGAAGTGCCAAAATATTCTTTTCCATCAGATGTAATGCCAATGGAACGGCAAATTCTCCACTGGCAAAGAGGGCAATTTTCACCTCAATACCCCCTTTTCCTCCAGTAGCTTTACAACAGACTTATATTTAAAAGCGAATGGCTTAATATCCACAGATGACCAGTCTACTACTTTATCTACAAATAGTATGCCATTTAGGTGATCTATCTCATGCTGAATAACCCTCGCATCAAAACCACTAAATTTTTCCTTTTTATATTTTCCATTTATATCTCTATACTCTACAACTATCCACTGATAACGTTCTACAGGACCATACACTCCGGGAACACTGAGGCAACCTTCTTCCCCCACCTCTGTCTCTTCGGAGTGAGCTATAATTCTGGGGTTAACCATTGTCCCGCTTCTCCCTATGTCGTATACCAACACAGCCTTAGAAACACCAATTTGGGGTGCTGCCAAGCCAACACCTCCCGTCTCTCCACCTTCATACATTGCCTTAAACATCTTTGCCACAAGTCTCCTTAACTCTTCGTCAAAGTGTTTTACTTTTTCAGCAGGTTTTCTCAAAACAGGATCTCCTATAACCACTATATCCACTCACATCACCCCACTATTAGCTTAATAGATATAAATCCTAGCATAAAACCTAAGATTCCACCGGCAAACACCTGTGCCCAGGTATGCACCTTCTTATGAACACGAGACCAACCTATAATAATGGTAAATATGAGGAATAATACTCCCCATAGATGGTTGTAATGATATACAAATGAGGAAAACAAGCCCATCGAAAATCCATGGAATGATATCTTCCAACGCAAATTAACAATCCCACATATCAAAACTCCCAGCATCACTGACACAACCACCGAATGAAGCATTGGATACTCAGGAAGCCGTGCCGGTGCCAGCAACCATAAAATAAGATAACCAACAAATGATGCAAGATAAGGAAGATATCGGTCTTCCCTTTCAATAATATCCATATTAGGAAGATTTCTTCTAATTTTTACCCATAAAGCAGAAGCTACAAGCATCAAACCTACAATCAAAGTAGTCCACATCAAAAACATAAAAACATCTTTGGCAGGATACTTTTCCACATAGGATACAAAGAAATACAACATTGTAATAACAATCAATGGATTACCAATATCAGACAGCACCCTTGCCAATTTATCTCTTATATCTGTTTTATTCTCCACTTTTACCACCATTGCATAGAGATTATACTATTATATGATAAGGAGAGTGAGACATATTGCTTGGTGGCAAAAAAGGTAAAGGCTCAATTAAAACACGTTTTTTATTGTTGGCAATTGTCATCATATTTGCCAACTCTATTTTAGGTATATACGTTATAAAAACACAGGTAGAATATATCTTGCTCAGTGAAAGAAGTAAAACACTTGAGGGAATAGCTGGTATACTCACCGTCAAACTAAAGGAAATTTATGAACATTACACAATAAGAAACGGTATAACTGATATATATTCCCTGCCTACACCAGAGCAAGAAGCCTTTTTCGATGAGATCAATACCAACCTACAACCATATATTAAAGCAATCACTTCTGCCTTTCCCTCTATTGGTATAACCATCTCAACCAAAGATGGATTTCCCATCATAGAATTAAAACCACCCATAGCAGGAGAACCCGACTTCACATTCACCACCATACGAGACATAGATATTGGTGGCTTTCCTGTATTTAAATTGGTGGTATGGGAAGACAAAAGCAGCATCAGGAGATATACCTCTGAAATTTCCTCTAAACTCATTAATGCCATAGGAATTTTACTGGTATTATCCATCATGCTTACCCTGGCCCTTGTTTCACAAATGACAAAGGATATAGAGAAGTTAGTAGAAGACATAGAAGAAATAGCTCAAAGCCCAAAGCACAAAATAAATACAACACTTCCTAAAGAGTTGTCTATTATAGCCCAAACAGTCAATGAAATTTCTGAACGACTGTGGAAAAATACGGAGTTGCTAAAGGATATTATTGAAGCAAGTCCCATGGCACTAATACTTCTCGACAAAGAGGGAAATATCAGATATAAACATCAAACTTCAGAAGAATTCTTTGGCTTGTTTCCCGTATCAGAGTGGCTTAGTATATTAATGCCCGACATAAAAGAATACATACGCTACAAAGAATATCATATATTAAACCGTGTAAGATTAGGTGAAAGAATATTCAACATACACGTAATACCTGTAAGGGATGGAACACTACTCGCCCTTGATGATATCACAGATATTTCAAAGATGGAGGAGGAAATGAGAAGGAAAGAAAGGCTGGCTGCCTTGGGAACACTGTCTGCAGGCATAGCCCATGAAGTAAGAAATCCACTAACAGCAATAAAGGGATTCGCCCAAATGATAGCTAAAAACCCCACATCACCCAAAAATGAAAGATATATTCAGTTTATCGTAAGGGAGGTATCTAAATTAGAAACCCTCGTAAGAGAAATACTCGATTTTGCCAAAGAGAAAAAACCCGTAAAAACCAAAGTAAAACTATCACAACTTGTTGACCACATTACTAATATTATTAGTGATATAAACATTCATATGGAAAATGATTTAGAGATATGTGCCGACCCTGATCTCTTTAGCAGTGTAATACTCAATATCATAAAAAACGCCTCAGATGCTGGCGCTAAGAATATTTATATTATTCCTACCGAAAAGGATAACCATGTAGAAATTCAACTTGTCAACGACGGCCCTCCCATCCCCGAAGATATACTACCCCACATCTTCGAACCCTTTAGCACCAAAAAATCTAAAGGTACTGGCCTTGGCCTTGCCATAGCTCACAACATTATTACTAGCCATGGTGGAACAATTAACGCCTATAACGATCTCAAAGGGGTAGTATTCTTAATAACACTCCCCAAAGATTGTGGTGAAGACCATGAATAAGGTGGCAGGCATAGCATCAACTATCCTACTGATAGCCATCATCCTAATAGCAGTAGCCAGTGGTGTAATGTGGTATTATGATTATCCCGAGTCAGTGCTCTGTAATATTATCACCCCATCAATGGGATATAGAGATCTTCCACTTATCTATCCGACCACAAGTGGAGTTTTAGGTAAAATCAAGCTAAATTTTGTATTCACAGGAACTATACCCAAAAGTGGAGTATGTGAACCTATAGAACCTTTTACACCTACCATTAAAATTGTTGGCGATATACTCAGCGGTGCACCATCCTATATTCATGGCCTTGTGTGCCCTAAATCGGCATACAATTACAGTGCCTTTGCCCATCTTATAACAGGTCCATATACAGAAAAAAGGGCTTATACCGATCAAACAAACACCATACTCTACAAGTTAACACAAAGAACATCAACGGCAAGGCTTTTTATCACCGAAAATCAATCAGGTGACATAAACATATATGTAGGAAACAACCAAATATGTATAGACGGAAAAATTAAAACCAAACCATCACATTTAATGGCAACCATTTCAGCACTCATTAATATACCATATCCCATATGGGGAAACGCTCCCGATTGGAATTTACTTTCGCACTATTATTCCAGTGAAGATCTTATACTTATGAAAATCCGATACTTAGAACTTCTATCGTATAGGGCAGAATACCTGTCACTGCTTAACAACAATCCCACCGATTACAGAGAATATTACCTAATTCCATACTTATATCTGACAGAACACTTACCTGAACAGAGTAGTAGTATAACCACATCTAATATAGAAAAATTGGAAAAAGATATTTCACATATGATCAATACAAACGAAAGTAAAATGAGAAGACATCGAATCATCTCTCTGCTGGTATTAATAGCAATTTTCTCACTGGTAATATTTTCCTTTCCGTGGGAATCACTCACAGGCTTTGTCAGTGGCATATTTCTCATAACCATATATCCTGGAATCGATAGCAATTACATCTGGATAACTACCCCATTAATGATAGTAATAACCGCAATCTTTACCAAACTTTTTCTAAAAAGGAAGGTGGCCATAGCCCTGGGCATAATGACCACCACCCTATTTCTACCTACCATATTTTCCATCACATGGCTCGGCGTCCTACCAACACTTCACGAACCATCACCATTTGTAGCTCACTTGATGAAGCTTACTATTCCAGCAACTTCAATTGTCGCAACCTTTACACTAATCTTAATGTTGATAAACCTCTTGCTCACCACTAAAGCTCAAGATAATTCCCAGGATCGACCTTCTGAGCCTTAATACCACGTCTTTCACATTCTTTTATAAACTCATCGGGATCGGCATTTATCACGGGAAAGGTTTTGTAATGCATAGGTACAGCCAGTTTAGGTTTAATAAACGATGCAGCCTTAGCCGCGTCGTATACATCCATTGTATAATTCCCACCTATAGGAAGAAGGGCAACATCTATCATCTCATCTGCAAGGAGTTTCATATCCATAGTAAGCCCTGTATCTCCCGCATGATATATCACTTTTCCATCAATATATACAATTACGCCAGCAGGATTACCACCATATACGACATTCTTTCCATCAATAATAGCACTGCCATGTAGCGCAGGTGTAAGCTTGAAGCCTACACCATCTGGGAAGAAATACTTTCCACCTATATGCATACTGTGAACATTTTCTATGCCTTTGGAAGCAAGGTATAAACTGATCTCATAGTTGGTCACCACAATAGCCCCACTATGCTTGGCAATATCATATGTATCCCCAATGTGATCACCATGACCGTGGGTAACCACAATGTAATCTACATCATATAGATCCTCTACCTTAACAGGTGCCTGGGGATTTCCGGTGATAAATGGATCTATTACGACCTTTTTAGAGCCTTCTATTATCCAAGCTGAATGTCCTAAAAATCTCAATTTCATACATCATCCCCCCTTTCTATTTTGCGATTTAATTATAACCTGTATGCTAAAATTATGCTGAAGAGTAAAAGGGAGCGTGAGTGTCGTGGAAAATATCATAATGCAACAACTGGAGGAATATGTAAAACATATAGGCGGATCTGGTGCATGGAACGACGTTATAACTGAGTTTGGAAAGCCGTCTCTTGATACACCCGAGGATCTGATTAGAATTCTAAGAATCTCTGCATCGACCTTAAACAGAGAATACCAATTTTTCCTGTATACATTTGCCAAGTGGATGGTGACCATAGGTAATCCTTCTGCTTTTACACGATATACCTCTCCCTATAATAGATTTAGCGAATTTATGTCCAGTGCCGATGCCGTCAATGTTATTGTAAACAACATTCCTTGGCACGAAAACACAATAGAAATCAAAAAAAATACAGAAAGTCATTTCACCATCTATTACCGTTCAAAGCTAAGGCTATTTTCACTCATTAAAGGTATATATGCAGGCTTGGCAGAATTAATGGGGGTGTCTGTTTTAGTCAGGCACCGTGCCAAAGGAGCAGAGCTAACACTAATAGACGTTATTGTGGGATAGGTGAAGGATATGAAGGAAAAGACAATAATGGCAGGAAATGGTATAGTCAAGGTCATATATGGGGATATTACAAAGATATCAGCAGATGCCATTGTAAATGCGGCAAATAAACACCTTTCTCATGGTGGTGGTGTAGCCCTCGCCATAGCCAAAGCAGCAGCCTCGGATTCTAACAAGTATACTAAGATATCGCAAGAAGCATGTATCAAACAATTAGGAAAACCTTATATGGAACATGGAGAAGTTGTTGTCACCCCTGCAATGAACCTTG
>CAZATH010000008.1:0-18817 GCA_964487995.1 uncultured bacterium | reverse complement strand
CTTGGTGGAATGACAATAGCCACTATGGTTTCTATGAGTCCGTATCTTACGTTGATTAGTGTTCCCCCTATGATAGTACTCACGGTATTTGTGCTCTGGGCAGGCTCATACATGAGAAAGAAGTTTAAAGTTATGCTTGAGTTGTTTGGTGATATGACAGAAAGGGTCAGGGAGACAGTTGTTGGTATAAAGGTTATAAAGACGTTTGTTAGGGAA
This sequence comes from uncultured bacterium, assembly GCA_964487995.1. Lineage (GTDB taxonomy): Bacteria > Coprothermobacterota > Coprothermobacteria > Coprothermobacterales > JAADFF01 > JAADFF01. The sequence goes on along the minus strand of CAZATH010000008.1, from coordinate 18,601 downwards.
GATTTTTTCTTAAAACTGTTTGAAAAGATCAACGATCGGTATATTGGTACTGGTGTTAAGCTCTTCACACTTCAATCTTCGTTTTGGCCTCTTTCCAGTGTGGTTGTTGGATTGTCGCTTGTTATTGTTCTTTGGGTTGGTGGCGATATGGTGATGAAAGGGCGTATGGATATTGGCACCTTGGTGTCTTTTATGATGTATATTCAGATGATCTCGTGGCCTATGCTGAGTGTGGGTATGTTTATCACAGTATATAGTATGTCTAAATCTGCAATGCAACGTATTGATGAGGTGTTAACCTATGAGCCTGAGGTAAAGGATACTGGAACGTTGGAGATTGAAGGTATATCCTCTATTACCGTTAAGAATATAAAAGATGATATTGCCCTTAAGGGGATTTCGTTTTCTATATCAAAGGGGCAGGTGTTTGGTATTACAGGTCCACCGGGTAGTGGAAAGACTGTTTTACTAAAATATCTCCCGCGTTTATGGCAACCTAAAGAAGAAGCGGTATTTGTCAATGATATAGATGTGAATAAGATAAAATTATCTTCTCTTAGAAGCTATTTTTCATATGTTCCTCAAGATCCTATACTCTTTGCCGGCACTGTAAGGGAAAACATAGCATTTGCAAAGCCCGATGCCACAGAAGAAGAGATTATATGGGCTGCCAAAATGGCGTGTGTATGGGATGATATCCAGACATTGCCAGATGGACTAGATACTATTGTAGGTGAAAGGGGTATTACCCTTTCTGGAGGACAGAGGCAAAGGATATCTATTGCCCGTGCTTTCTTGGCAAAAAGAGATGTATTGATTCTTGATGATCCCCTTTCTGCTGTAGATACACATACTGAGCGTTGTATTGTAAAAAATCTTAAGGAATATGTGAAAGAGTATAAACCCCTTACGATTGTTGTTTCTCATCGTATACCGGCAATACACTGGGCAGATTATGTGCTTGTGCTTGATGATGGCAAAGTTTTAGAAGAAGGTAAGCCTGAAGAGCTTGCCACCTCTGATGGCCTTTATAGCAGGCTTTACAAATATCAGATGGGTGGTGATGTTCAGTGAACTTTCTCTGGAAATATGTCAAACGATATTGGATATGGGCATTGTTAGGACTTGTAGGAATGTTTCTACAGATACTGTTTAAACTGGTGAATCCATATCTGATACGTATATTGATTGACGATTATATCCTGAAAAATGACTTTGTCGGTGCCACCCATATGATGTATATCATTCTTGGGTTTACGTTGGGAGTTGGTATTCCACTGATATTTTCATCGTGGGCTATCAATGTGCTTACGTTTAAGGTTATGAAGGATATCCGTATGGATATGTTTAGACATATGATGAAACAAGGGCTTCACTTTTTCTCTAAAACACCAACAGGCGTGATTGTTACCCGTATAACCAATGATGTGGCATCGGTGGGGGATGTCTTGGCTGGCAGTATTCCCGCTATTATTTCAGATGTGTTTATTATTGTTGGTGTATGGGCATTTTTATTTCTTGTTAACACAAAGCTTGCGCTGATTGAATTTATATTTGCACCTATTATTACCGTTATTGCCGTAGTGTTTGGTAGGTGGCTTAGGGACCTATACTCCCATATTAGAGATGTCAGAGCTACACTTAATATCAAATCTCAAGAGATCTTGTCTTCTATTCCTATTATTCAGGTTTTTAATCAGGTGTTTCGTATAAAGGAAGATTATAAAGAAACGTCTCTTGAATATAAGAGAAGCTTATTTAAAGCTTTCTTTATTACCGATATATTTAATGCCCTGTCAGGACCGATACTTAAAACTTCAATGCAAGCGGTGGCAATTGTGGCAGGGGGATATTTGATATTGAGGAATGCTTCAACGATAGGTGATGTAGTGGCGTTTTTAACATATATCAACTATTTAATTGAACCTATCAGGGATATTGCCGACAAGTATACCATGATACAAGATGCTGTCTCTGCCATTGGCAAGATAGAGCGTTTTATGGCTGAAAATTGGTATATACTTGATGCTGAAAATCCGTATATCGGAAGACCAGAAGGATATATACGCTATGAAGATGTCCACTTTTCTTATCCTGGCACCAAAAAGGAGGTTATCAAGGGGGTATCTTTTGATGCACTGAAGGGCAAGAAGGTTGCCCTTGTGGGGTTCACAGGTTCTGGTAAATCTACACTGCTTAACCTTGCATTGAGGTTCTATGATGTCGGTGGTGGTGCTATATATGTAGACGATGTGGATATTAGAAAGTGGAAAAAGGACGACCTCAGAAGTGGGGCTGCTGTGGTTCTACAAGAGCCATTTTTATTCAAAGGCACTATTAGGGATAACATAACCCTTGGAAGAAATATATCAGAGGAGGAGATGATAGAAGCTTCCAGGAGGGTGCGTGCCCATCAGTTTATAAAAGATCTGCCACGGGGATATGATACAATGGTGCTATCTGGTGGTGCCAATCTATCTGTAGGTCAAAGGCAACTGATATCACTGGCAAGGGCTCTTGTTCATCATCCTTCTATTCTTATTCTTGATGAGGCTACTGCTTCCATTGATAGTGAAACGGAGAGACTTATAAGTGAGGGTTTAGAAGAGATTATGAAGGGACGCACAACACTGATGGTTGCCCATAGACTGTCTACCATTAGGGAGGCAGATAAGATATTGGTGCTTGACAGTGGTAAGGTGGTGGAGGAGGGGACCCACGAGGAACTACTGAGTAAGAAAGGGCTATATTATGAGCTATACATGCTTCAGTGGGCTTCGGAATCATAACTTTGATAAAATAGAAAAGGTAATATAAAAAACCGGTGGTGATGTATTTTGAAGAAGTGGATATATATTGGTGTATCTTCTGTATTGGCATTTTTCAGTGGAATAGGTTTTTCTGTGCTTATGGTAACACCTCAAATAAAATCGTCTGCCGCCTGGAGGATTGTTTATGGCAGGGGTATGATGATTGGTGGTATTTTATTCCTTGTCATGCTCCTATTGGGTTATCTAATTCTGGGTTCTTCTAAAGAAGAGGAAAATTCTATTCACAGTGGTGATTCTTCATTTAAACAACTACTTGAAGATATGAAAAGCACTATTGTAAAGGCAAGGGAAAGTGAAGATGTGAGACATTCCTTTATGGATTATCTCAAGAGTATGTGGGTTGATGAGAGTGCAAAACCATTTGTTGAGAGGGCATTGAAGGAGATTATTGAAGAGTTTCCCCAAGAATCGTGGTTGTTTGCCATATATGGCGAGCTTCTTATGAGCGATGGAAGATGGACCGATGCAGAGGTAATGATAAAGAGGGCTTGGGAGGTATCTCCCACAGATGAGTATGTTAGGCAAGTTGTCAAACAGTGGATTGAGGCAAGAAGTGAAAAGGATCCCTTCCGCGTTTCCGAGATGGTGAGAAGACTCAGAGAAGTATATCCTGAAGGGTGGCTTTATCTACTTGAGGCTGAGCATATGATGAAGATTGGGCGTCGTGGTCACATTGAAGAAGTATTGTTGGAGGCATATAAAATGAGTACGGATGATATGGCTCTGTTTGAGATCATGTCGGCATATCTTGGGTATCTTGCATCTGAAGGTCGCGATGTCCAAATGTTTTCATTCTTTGAAAGGTTAAAACAGGTTGGAAGTAAACCAGTTTTGTATGCCATTGAGGCAAAGTTATCTATATTGGTAGGTGATTACGAAAGGGCAATACAGGCATTTAATCATCTAAAGGAGGAGGGGGCATCTTCTGAGCTTATAGATGCCGTGTTGTCAGATATTATGAGTAGTGCTAGAAAAGATTCAAGAGACGATATCATAGAGAAGCTGTTTGAGTGATATGGAAGTAAAAATATGGTCTTTAAGCGGGGCCAACTGGCACATAAAAGGAAAGGAAAGATATCTAGTCCTTGAACACTACCCTGTCTATAAATTGGATGAACCCTTGCCAAAGCCGTTTATACCTATTGCAGATGTTTACCGCGACGAGGTGATGTTAGATTTCTTTGCAGGTCATATCTTACCATTTCACTATCTGCGATTGTGGGGTAAAAGGGCAGGATCATATTTTATTAAACAGTTGAAAGAGGCTTTAAAGTATGACATAGCCAATGTGGAAGGTTATAGCCTGGGTAATATTGTCTTTTCTGAAGGTAAAGTATACATTCTTCCCCCACGAAGAAAGGGATTTACTCTTCATAAAGTGATATCCGATTTGGAACGTTATCTTGAGTATTATGCCCAGGAAGAGGGGGGATATCCTTATACCGATACACCGGTAGATCCTCCTATTGTGATTAGGCGCGGTATCTATCACCTAGAGAAACCCTTTTCCATGGCAGAGATATTCGGTCTTATGAGAAGACTGGTTATATGGGGGTATTACCCGGTTCTGTCTGTATCACCTTCTCAGTTTATGGAAGGATCCCGCTTTATGAGATCTCTTGCCTTTTATATGCCATGGCATGGAAAGACCAGTACTTACGATATGATTCCTTCCATGGCTCTAATTATGAGGAGTGAAACCCGTATCAGTGTTGGTATGGGTAGCATTGTTTCAAGAATTTTAGATTCCCTTGGTGCCGATAAAGTGGCATTTATCACCCTGGGGATGCCCAAGGTGTTTGAACTGTATCCTCTTGTCGGTGAAAGGGATATCGTGATATATACCGATGAGGACGCAGATGTTTCTATTTCGTTGGGTGGAAAGTGGAAGGAATCGACAGAAACTCTGGAATCTGCTATTTCATGTCTTTCTTATACGATGTGGGCGTACAATGGGATAGATAGCTGGGAAGATACCAAACTACTTGCAGACATAAGGTGTAGAGCCAATAACCATATAGATAAAGAAAAATTTGTTAGTTTAAAGGCTTCTGACCTCTTTAATATCTGGAGAAGCACTGGAGATAAGCGTGCTCTGGGTATGGCTATCTGGAAAGATAGACATAAACATGAGCTGGTTTCCATGGAAATGTATCATGCGATGGTTAAATCTTCTTTGATAGAAAGAAAAGGATTTTATCAATATCTTGTATACGGTGCTGTAAAGAATGGACTGGTAGATATTTTTCCACTACTTTTGAAGTGGGAAAGGGATAGGGGACTGTTACGCATATATACCATTCTTATTAGAATGTATTTGGGAGATTTACCCGACGGTGAGGAGATAGAAAGGGTTGTTAAAGAGTTGCCTGGATACCCACTTGGGCGTTTGTTATGGTCTATATTAATGTTTGTAAACTACATATCTCGGACCAAGTGGGATAGCAAATATGAAGACATACATAAACCTGTAATGGACTTTATGTACATTAGTCCACCTAGTGGTTTAGACAAGTGGTTGTTTTTAACGGCAAAAAATGCATTTGCCATATCATATATGCACAGTGGTAATCTCAATGAGGCGTATAATATCCTGAGCTCTATTATCAATGATGCAAAGCGATACGGATATTTTGATATTTTGTTTAAGGTATACAACAATCTTTCCATATTGTCTGGTGAAATATCACCCCGCTTGGCATCTGAGTATCTACTATTTGCTGCAACATATGCCCTTGTATCAGGTGGTACTTCCTTAGGCGGTGTGTTTGCCTCATTGCTAACCGAAGAAGTTCAGAGAGCACCAATGAAGGTGCTCAGACGTATATACGAGGTGGGCTGGTCTATTCCACTGGATGATGTCCAGGAGTTTGTGCTTCTTGCAACATGGATATGGGTATTAATCAGTAGGGGTAATATTAGAGAGGCTTTAAGGAATATGAGAGTGTTGGAGAAAAAGTATTCCTTTCCAACAGGTGATATCGTTAAAGATATAGAGTATTATTATCTGAAACTCTTACTGTTTATGGTGAAAGGTGAGGTTGGCGACCAGACATTGGTAATTCAGAATCTTTTGAATTTGCTTGAAAATATGCCACTGACCAACTACAGACCTGATATATATAAAAAGATTGCCTTATATTTCTACACAGCACACGATAAAAAAATGCTCGGTTGGATAAGGAATGAGATAGCATATAGGTACGGAGAAGATAGTATATCCTATCTGTTTGCATCGGCGCTCAATATGGCAGTGAGTGGTAATATACACGGAGCAATTGATATTATGAAGGATGTTTATAGGAAAAACTTACATGTTTGGAAACTTCTCGATGCTTCAGAGGCAGCTTTCTTGATAGGAGATATGTATTGTAAGCTTTCCAAAGGCAAAATTGCCTCAGTATATTATAGAAAGGCAGAAGTTCTTCTTACGCGACTAGAAGCTATGAATCTTCTTAGGTATATGTTGGCGCGACATGAAGTATGCGTGAATATTGATGTTACCTCTGATTTTTACGGACGTATGAAGATGTTTACGGGTAATGCACGAAAGCTGATGGAAGAGATGTATTCCCTTATATTGGATCTTGAAAGTGAAAATTTCTTCCTTGATAGGATTATGGATATGTTCTCTATGATTACCGATGTTGCCAGTTTAGATGTCATTCTTGGTCGTATGCTTGTTGAGATCTTACATATTTTGCCTGCCGAAAAGGGGTATATAGCTACCGTTGGTGGTGATTTACAGGTTTGGGTTTCATATTCCCTGGAAGGTAAATCACCATCGGTAGATGAGTTTGCCTTTAGTCCCGAAGATGTGGTAAAACGTGGAGGGATATTTCTTAAATCCCCTTCTGCCATAGGTGATGTGGAATTGATAGGCAGGGAGCATTTGGTGGTGTTTTTAGAAAATGATACGGCACCTGGTGTTTTTAGTGATATGGACGAGTATTTTCTTATAAAACTGATGGAGATTATTCGTGTGGCTGTGTTGATGGAGAGTTTAGGTAATGTTTCTGTGAAAGACAAGCTTACAGAACTGTATGCCCGATGGTATGGTATTAAGCGGGGTATGGAAGAATTTGAAAAGGCTAAAAGGGGAATATATCCCGTATCTGTTTTGTATATGGATCTTGATGGCTTTAAGGAGATCAACGATACCTATGGTCATAGTATAGGTGATAAGGTGCTTAGTCATGTGGGGAATATTATCAGGGAATCTGTAAGATATATGGATATACCCTTTAGATATGGTGGAGATGAATTTATCGTCGTCTTGCCTGCCACTGGTAAATCAGAGGCTGTTCAGGTAGCAAAGCGTATAGTTGATGCTATTTTTAGATTCTTTGAAAAATACCCCTATAAAGTTTCCATTTCAATAGGTGTGTCATCGTATCCGTCAGATGAGGTAGAGAGTTTTGAACATTTGATGAAATTGGCAGACAGCAGGCTTTATAAGGCAAAGGCCCTTGGAAAGAATCGATATTATGAGGGAGGGAATGCAGAGTGAGAAGGCTTTTTTGGGAAGATATGTATATGGTAAGAGCAGAGGCAACTGTAATTGATATAAGAGAAGAGGATGGTAGGTATCATGTTTTGACCGATGCCACGATATTTTATCCTGGAGGTGGAGGGTTCCCCAAGGATAAAGGTAAGATAAATGGTATAGAAGTTTTAGATGTATATGAGGATAGAGAGGGTATATGGCATGTACTTCCCCAGAAGGTAGAAGGGAAGGTGTTTATGGAAATTGATTTTATGCACCGTTATGATTTTATGCAGCAGCATACAGCACAACATCTCTTGTCAGCCCTGGTTAGCGATATGGCAGGTGGTACCACACTTTCCATGCATCTAGGTGATGATTATAGTAGTATTGATGTGGATGTTCCCCCTTCTCGTATAGATTTGTCGTCTCTTGAGATGGAGGCTTTGCTTGCCATTGCACAGGCTCGGGAAGTGCGTGTTCGTTACTATAACAGAGGTGATACTTTACCTCCTACAAGAAAACCTCTGAAGTGGGAGAAGATCAAGGGAGATATCGTTCGTATTGTTGAGATAGCCGGCATAGATGTGTCTGCTTGTGGTGGACTTCATGTGAGAAATACATCTGAGCTTGCACCTTTGGTGCTCCTTCCCAAGTTGGAAAAGTATAAAGGGGGAAGCCGTATATACTTCTACGCCGGTTATCGGGCATATTCCATGATAGATGGCTATAGGAAAGAAATAGATAGATTACAGGGCAAGTTAGAAGATATTCAAACTGAGAATAAGAAGCTAAAAAAACAGATATTATCTTACAAAGTAGCCGAGGTATGGCAAGATGTTAAGCCGGAAAAGACAAATATAGGTGAGATGCTCATTATACGGTTAGATGATGAAGATATGGTTTCTGCTGTTGCAAAGGCAAGACCCAAAGACCTGTCACTGCCTATGCTTGTAATAGCCGGTGGGCGTTTTACGTTTGTAGGAAGTGAGGAAGTGTGGAATAAGCTAAGAGAATACGTCAGAGGAGGAGGTAAAAAAGGTAGCTTCTCTGGTAAAGTAATGGATAGGGAAGGATTACAAACATTTTTGGGGGTGAGAATATGAAGGCATTGATACTTGCAGCTGGTAAGGGTACCCGTTTGAGGCCACTAACTTATACAATGCCCAAGCCCATGGTTCCTGTGATGAATAAACCGGTTTTGTTTTTTGTCATTGATCAGGCAAGAAGTGGAGGAATCAAAGAAATTGGAATTGTCGTTTCACCTGATAATAAAGATACCATCAAAGAAGCTGTGATTAAGGAGTATGGTGGTAGTGACGTTTCATTTGAGTTCATTGTTCAGAAGGAGCCTAAGGGTCTTGCCCACGCTGTTAGGACAGCCCAGCCATGGCTTGGTGATGACGACTTTGTTATGCTACTTGGAGACAATCTAACAGAAATAGAGCTTTCTGATATGATAGAAGAGTTTTATAGAGAAAAGGCAGATGCTTTGATATTGGTCAAAGAGGTTGATGACCCTACCCGATTTGGTGTGGTTGTGCTTGACGATGAGGGCAATGTTGTTTCGCTGGTTGAGAAACCCAAAGTTCCACCATCTAATCTTGCCATTGTAGGTGTATATATCTTTTCTTCTTCAATACACGATAGTATTCTAAGAATTAAACCTTCGTGGAGGGGAGAATATGAGATTACCGATGCCATTGCAGAATTGGTAAAGATGGGCAAGAAGGTCAAAGTCATAAAGCTTGATGGGTGGTGGATTGATACCGGTAAGAAAGATACAGTGCTTGAGGCAAACTTTGCCGTTCTTGATGCCTATGCAGAGCGAAGAATAGAGGGAGATGTTTCAGATGATACGCGTATTATTGGCCGTGTTATTGTTGAGAAAGGGGCTGTGGTGAGGTCATCTGAGCTGAGAGGACCTGCTATTATCGGTGCAGGTGCTGTTGTAGAAAACTCATCTATTGGCCCATTTACATGTATAGGTAATGATAGCGAGATAAAAGATAGCACTATTTCCTATAGTGTTTTCCTTGATAAGGTAAGTGTGATAGGTGTTCATGGTGTAATGGATAGTTTGGTGGGTAAAAATGCCACTATCTCTATGAAAGGTGCACCCAAGGTAAAGTTGTTTATTGGTGATGATGCATCGGTTGAACTGTAGTACAATAGTAGAAGGTGTGTAGGTCAAGTGGGGTGAGGAGGTGTTTTATATGTTGAAGAAGCTTTGGTATGGACTCCTGATTTCTTCTATTATCGTTGGTATACTATATCTGATACTCGGCCAGGAGTATTTGTCTTACTTAAGCGAGGATATTCGCAATAGACTCGACGACATAGTAGATTTGATGGAAACCGAAGAGCTGGTGAAGGGAGGTAACTGAGGGTGAGCTGGACTATTGTAAGTTTCTTAATTCTTGCCTACGTATGGTATTCTCTCTACAAGGCGATACGTAGGGAGGGAAAGATTAAACCGGTTGTTTGGGCTGTTGTGATCATCTTAGCTGTGGGAATGATGATTCCTGCAGGTAATCTAACACAATGGGGTAAGGGTTCTTGGCCACTCATCTTTGATAGACCCCAGATGCAGGATCAGAATAAACCTCTGTATAGTGAAGTCTTTCCTTTTAAAGAAAAACCTGCTGTAGTGGTTTCATGGAATGCGATTTCTGATGAGATTGATATGCTGGGTAATGAGGCATGTAGTTTGAAAAATGGTGGTGTAACCGATTGGAAAACAGATACCACTTGTCAGAACTTTCTCATTGATAAAGTGGGAAAAGATAATTTCTGTAAGTTTGTAGATGTTTATAATCATTTTGAAAATGCCAATATCAGTATTGATGGATGTTCCCAATCTGCTATTGGAGATGTTTCCGCAGACAATGTAGGAGTGTGGATAGATAAGCATCCCCAGTATAGGGTGTCTCTGCTTGACAGTCTAAAAATTCTTTCAGGTGAGGTGGCAACCCAGCTGGAACCAAAGGTACAGGCTGCTACGAAGCAGATAAAAGACATTCTTGTTGATGTTGGTAATATCAAATTGGGTGATGGCACAGATATTGTTGCCTTGCAGAATGCTATTGACACCATAGATAATGCCATATCCCGCATTGGTGATGTTCGTATGGATCTGGAAAACATGTCTGGTGGCAATTTTAGGGATATGGAGATTGTCTTAGGGGTAGTAGATGATATAACCAGTCGGTTAGATGAGGTAAAGGGTTATATACAGAAACTCGTCACAGCAAAACAAAACATTGATATGATGGCAGGTAGCCCAGAGAAGGACAAATATGTAGAAGAGTATAATAAGAATCTTAGTGATGTTAAGAAAATACTTGCCTCTCTTCCTAAAGAGCTGGACTTTGCACTCAGTGGTATGGAAAATGTTGTAACCACTTTGAAGGAAATGCCACCTGCTGTTGACATTATTAAAAATGCCAAGTGGTATCAAGTTAAACTGGATGATAAAGAGTTATTTGCCAAAATGGGTGGTATTCAGGGATATGAAAAGTTTATGAGAGATACGATCAAAAAATTTGCCGATAAAGAAGGTATTGAACCTGGTCTTCAGGGTATGGCTTGTCAGAATGCCATGGAGCAGATTCGTCCATATGTCAGATGTACATTTACCAAGACTATGGTAGATAGACAGCTTAAAGGATGTCCTGCTACGGTATTTTTCAAAGAAGGAGGAGAATCCTCCGGTTATAAAGAGGAGCTTCTCAGTAAAGTTGATTCTGATTGTGCAGGTATAGAAGATGTTCAGCAGGTAACCAACACAGAGACCAATACGACAGTTCAAAATACGTGTACTGTTGCCGATACATGCCAATGTACCGGTGAAAACACAGGAGAGATTCAGCAGAAGAGCGAGGCATTTAAGACATATGTAATCATTGATGACGGTAAGAATGAGAAAAAGGTGGCAATAGATAGCTTTGTTCCTTCTGGCAATATATGCCGTGCTGTATATGATAAGTTTGATACTTCGTTTGATAAGGTATTTAGGGCTGAATTTGAAAATATGTACTGTGGTGGTGCAAGTGTGAGTATAGCATCGTTTATTAATCCTTATTTTGGTACTCAGTCTTATTACGTGGTCTCTGAGAAAGATAGAAAACCACTGAGAGTTTTAAGCACAAGAGGACTTATTGAACTTGGTAATGCCAATAAGCCCAATCCCACAGGTGTCCTTGTATTTACCTTGATTTTGGCACTGATCATTGGTGGCATGGAGATCATGCTTAGGCTGTTCCTTCCACCTATTATCAGTAGCACCTCTCAGTATGGTGGTGCTTCTTGGGTATGGCTGATTGTTATAGGTGTGATGGTGTTCTTCTTAGAGGCATTCTTTGCCTTTACCATTGGTGGTCTTCTTGTGACGTGGTGGAATGTTCTTTCTCTACCCCCTATAATGATGTAATAAACCTATTACCTATTAAAAAGAGGGGAGATTCCTCCCCTCTTTTTTCTTTTACGATTTTTATCTAAAATATGGTAGTTAGATATTTGCCAGTCGAAGTATGCTGAAGACATCTTCTTTGGTCAAATCTCCCCAGCTATTTTTAGGACGAAATTCTATGGCCTTTATGGCTATCTCTTCCCACTCTGATTCTGATACACCAAGTTCCTTTAGGGAGATTGGAAGTCCCCATGATGAGAATTTTTCCCTTAGCTTCTCTACACCTGCTTCTGTGGAAGAGACGTTAAATATTTCCCTTGCCCACCTCTGTGTGATATCTTTGTTGAATTTTTCTCTGTAGAGAACAACAGCCGGTTGTATTACGGCAAGCCCGCTACCATGGGCAACATCGGGGTGCAAGGCAGATATTGCATGTTCAATGGCATGTGCTGCCCAGTCTCCCCCCAACCCTGTTAGCGAAAGGCCATTGAATGCCAATGTAGCAGCCCAGGCAAACGATGCCCGCGCCTCGTAATTGTCTGGCTCTTGTATCAATATATCGATGTTATCTATGATACTCTTCATTAGTCCCTCATCGAAATAAACGGTTGTATCTGTTGGTTTTCCTGTAAGGTATGTTTCTAATATATGGCTTAAACTATCGCTTCCACCGTTTGCTGTTTGTATACGTGGAAGAGAGAATTGAACAGTGGGATCTACAATGGATACCTTGGGATAGTTTGTAATGCTCCTATAAGACCATTTAACCTTCTCTTCTTCATTGGTGATTACCGATGTACCGTTCATCTCTGAACCAGTAGCCGAGAGTGTGAGCACGACATATATAGGTAGTGCTTTATTGGGTTTAATAGGATTTTTTCTAAGGTAAAGTTTCCATACATCGTCTACAAACATACCATTTGCAATAGCCTTTGCTGTGTCAATGGTGCTACCTCCACCTACGGCAAGGACGCCATCTACTCCATGCTCCTTGGCAAGTTTGATACCCTCCTTGACCTTGGAAAGCACAGGGTTAGGTCTAACACCCCAAAGCTCCACCCACTCTATGCTATTATCTTTCAGGCTTTTTATGACAGTATCGTATACACCATTTTTCTTAATACTTCCTCTGCCTGCTACAAGTAATACCTTTTTGGAGCCAAAGTTTCTTATCTCCTGACCTATCAGCTTTACAGTGTCTTTGCCAAAGACATACTTAGTAGGATTGTGGAACACAAAATTTCTCATACTTTCCCCCTCCCTATATATCTGCATATTTTAAAATTTCTTCTACCACTTCGTAGGTAATCGGTTCCCACAAGTCTCCCCAACCCAGTTCAATAGTTTTTTCTATAATAGTTTCCCAATCTGTGTGCTTTACCCCTAGTTCTTTCAGAGATATGGGAAGACCCCATGAACGGTATTTTTCTCTCATCTTTTCAACACCTGCTTCTGCTGTATCTACATTCCATACCTCTCTTGCCCATCTTTTAAGGATATCTGGGTTATGTTTTCTTCTGTAAAGGAGGACAGCAGGATGTATTACGGCAAGGCCACTACCATGGGCAACATCAGGATAAATGGCAGAGATGGCATGTTCAATTGCATGTGAGAGCCAATCACCTGCCAGACCACGGCCAGATATTCCGTTAAGTGCCAGTGTGGCAGCCCATGCAAATGAGGCACGTGCCTCGTAATTGTCTGGTTTCTCCATTAATATATCGATGTTATCAATAATGCTTTTCATCAATCCTTCATCGATATACACAGTTGTATCTGTTGGTCTTCCTGTTATATATGCTTCAAGGATGTGGGATATGGCATCGCTTCCACCATTTGCCGTTTGTATGCGTGGAAGAGAGAATTGGACAGTGGGATCTACAATAGATACCTTGGGGTATGCCAGAGGAGATCCAAAGCCCCACTTTTGACCTGTCTCTTCATTGGTGATAACGGCACCACCGTTCATTTCAGAACCCGTTGCTGAGAGTGTGAGTACAACGTATATAGGAAGTGCCCTATTGGGAGTTTTGCTGCTATCTACAAACATCTCCCATGGATCATCTATAAATATTCCGTGGGCAATGGTCTTTGCTGTATCTATGGTGCTACCCCCACCGACGGCAAGGACACCATCCACTCCATGTTCCTTGGCAAGTTTTATACCCTCCTTGACCTTGGAAAGCACAGGGTTAGGTCTAACACCCCAAAGCTCTATCCAATCTATGTCGTTGTCTTTGAGGCTCTCTACGACCGTGTCGTATACACCATTTTTCTTAATACTTCCTCTGCCTGTCACAAGTAATACCTTTTTGGAGCCGAAGTTTCTTATTTCCTGGCCAATCAGTTTTACCGTATCTTTGCCAAAGACATACTTAGTAGGATTGTGGAACACAAAATTTCTCATACCTTCCCCTCCCTTTTCTTATCACTGATTAGTAAGAAATTGTAAATGTTGGAAATTTTTACGTTATTTTTAGTCGCCACTGGGCAACATTTTAGCCAATATACCGGCAAACGATGGCAGTGTTCTGCTTTGAAGGTATACCTTACCGGGACCTGTTAGTTCCATAACAAAGAACTCTCCACCAAAGAAGAAGTTTTTAAAGCCTTTGCCAAAGCTTCTTATCTTCCATGAAACGGAACTTTCTACTCCTGCTATGTGATAGTTGTCTACTATAATTCGTTGTCCTGCTGATAGCTCCAGTACTTTTAACCCTCCAAACCCATTGATCCAAACGCCACCTCTTCCTGATACTTTAAGCCATACCATGCCACCGCCGGCAATAAAACCTCTTCCTCCACGCCATGCCACAGATATATCAATCTCACCATGGTGGGCAAGATATGCCCCATCCATGAGATAAAACGTGTTGTCTGTGGGTATATATTCAATATCCCCCAAAAACGAGGGAACAAACCATATTACAGCATCGCTTTCTGCCGTGTATTTGTTGATGAAGAGTGTTTCTCCACCCATTGCCTTTCTCATTAGCCCTTTTAGAAAACCTCCTTGCATAGATGTATCTACTTTGATACTCCCCATCATCAACATCATGGCACCGGGTTGGGCACTAACAGATTCTCCTTGTGAGAGTTTTACCTTAAGAACACTTGACATAGGTCTGTCTTCAATCTTGTATTCCATATTGCTCACCTCCTAATTTTCATTGTATTGGATATATCCGCTTATTCCTCATGGTTATGTCTATGCTCTTTGCAGTGGCAATTTTTCGCCTCAACCTGTAGTGTAAGGTTAATGTTTTTGTGCCATCTATTGCTAAGCTCTTCTTTGATCCTGTCTCTAAGGATGTCTACCTCTTTTACCCTCATATCTTCTGGTACAACGGCATGAACTTCTACATATGCTTCATCGCCACTAATGGTATAGACGTGGATATCGTGTATATCATCTATACGGGGATCGTAGCCCTCGATGATTTCTTTTATTTCATCAATATTTGCCCATGGTGGTACTCCCTCCATCAGTATGTGGATACTGTGTATCAGTATTTCCCAGCCGTGGCTAAATAGAAAGTATACGATAAATGCTCCCACAATGAGATCTAAATACCATAAGTTTTTGAAACCTATAAATAATAAAACTCCCTCCACTGTTACCAGAACAGAAGAGAGTGCATCAGATATGAGATGAATCATGGCTCCTTTTATGCTCATACTATGTTTGGCCTGTTTCCACAGAAGCCATATACCTACAATATTGCCTAGTAGTCCTAAAATTGCTACCGGTAGTAGTATTCTTGGATCTATTTCAAACCCACCACTGAGTGTCCTTTCTATGATCTCTTTAAGTATATAAAATCCAGATAGTATAAGAATAATGGATACTGTGAATGAAGCTATAACTTCTGAACGCTTAAATCCAAATGTATGTCTTTCATCTGCTCCCTTCTTTTCTATTACCTTGGCTATCCATACGAGAAGGGAGCTCATACTATCTCCTAAGTTATGAAGTGCATCGGCTGTTAGTGCCACTGAACCAGATAGATAACCACCTATCAGCTCGGCGACTGTAATGCCAAGATTTGTAAGCACAGTGAGTGCTATTGGTAGTGTAGATCCTTCTTCCATGTGGATGTGGTGGTGGTGATGTTCATGATCATGTGCCATATACTGTTCCCTCCTTTCTAGTGTTAATTATAAAGGCATATAAACTTGTTGGGTGTTATGAAAAAATATTTAGAAAATATGAAAAACACTTTCTGGTGATGGTATTAATGTTTGTTATTATAAAGGTATGGATACGCTGATTGTTGTTAACCCCGTTTCGGGGGGTGGAAGTGCGAAGAGGTCATTTTTACGATTTTACAAGTTGCTTGGTCAGGGAGATGTTGTGGTATCTACAAAACCCCATTATCTTCTTGAACATTACAATGTGTTTTGTGGGAAAAAGCATATATATATATTTGGTGGAGATGGGACAGTTAATGAAGTAGTAAATTCCATTTACATGTGCCCTAATCTTAACGATGTATACATCACCATTGTGCCTTCAGGTTCTGGTAATGATTTTGTAAGGAGTTTGCCATACAGTAGATTTATAAGATTTTTTCCTGGAGTGTTTGAGTGGCAAGGGGGAATTAGGTATTTTGTCAATGCGATGGGAACAGGTATTGATGCATATACCGCTTTTTACGCATCGGAGGTTAAGGGTAGATATCTTAAGGGAATGGCTGCTTATGGATATGGGCTTGCCAAAACGATGATTCTTGGTTCTCAGATATCCCATGTTGACGCATCTAATATCAATATTCCTGATGTTTTATCCATCATGTCCTTTGGTAGGGGTATGTATGTAGGTGGTGGTTTTAAACTTCTTCCCCATGCAAGTGTTTTGGATAAAACGGTGTCATGGCTTGTGGCAGAGCCATTGGGAGCATTCGAACTGCTTACAAATATACGTATGTTGTTTGATGGTAGTGTAACCAGCTATCATAAGGTGCACTATGGATACAGTAATATGGTGGAGATTACTCTTAAAGAGCCTAAAGTTTTTCATGTAGATGGAGAAATTATAAGAGGGGTATCCACATTTTCTGTTTATACAGCAGATACCCCTGTGTGGGTAAGGTATATAAAGCCTATATATTAGTAATATCTACCAGGCATTTCTCCCATCATCCAACCAATAATCAGCAGGGGTATAATTCCTACAACGATGATTAGCGCCAGTGGTGCTGCTATAAGGAATAGTATTCCTATTACTACGGCTCCTACAACAACCGTTAATATAATCGGTAGTAGTGCTGCTCCAATGCCGGCAAGTGTTAAAACGGCTGGTATTAAAAGGGGCCATGTTAGGAGTATGAGTATAAATTTCCAAAATCCAGATATGGGTAATATCCCCAACACGATAAGCCACAGAAAACTTAGTATCAGCATTGTGATGCCTCTTGAGCTTCTCATCTTTTTCACCTCCTCATGTCATATTGTAGCAAATATGTTTTATGCATCTCCAAATAATTTGTCTACTTTTCCAAAATGTCTCTGCTTATGCCATAAGTATAAGAAATAAGTGGAGATTTTTCTGTATACAACGTTTTTGCATCTTCGTGCTGTATAACATCTTCTATCATGGGTAAGATTGCATTGATAACCCGTTGAGGTAGAAAGGATAGCTCCTGCTTAAATGCCGGTGCCATGGCGTAAGATATCATGGTTTCGGCAACAATGCGTTTATACATGGATAGGTAGCCCAAGTTTTTCTCTATAGAAAGCAGGATATCCCCCATCTGGTAGAAGAGTGATACCATGAGATTTTCGTAGTGTATGGCAAGTGTAAGTATGTTCATCGCCTCCCACGTATTTTTATCTATCCATGTAACATGTCTTTCCTTAAAGATACGCTTTGATATTTCCTCTATCTCTCCTTTGACTTTGTCAAAGGATGAGGGTATATCCCATATTTCTGGTAGACTATTTACAATTTCTTTAGTGCTATCTGTTATTAGATTTATCATTGCCCCTACGATATCTGTTTCCTTGATAAGCTCCATCTTATCTTCTATATGATTATCCATAAGAGATGGAATTAAGAGCCCATAAATTCCAAATCGTGTTCCAATATGTGCTGAAAGTGGCACGAATATGGCCCTGTAAAAATATGGTGCATAGGCTGTTTTCACATCGATATGTTCTTGGACAAATGATATAAAGGCACGCACCGATGCGTGAGTACGAATCGTTGATGTAAATATAAATATTTTTTCTATATTCTCCATATCACATAAAGTATAATAGATATATTGAAAGGAGGTGAAATTTATGATACTTTTATTGATAGTTATTGCTATTATTGTGGCTCTTGTCCTATGGTTCATTGGTGTTTACAATCGCCTTATCACGCTAAAAAATAGGGTGGAGAATGCATGGCACCAGGTGGATGTTCAGCTACAGAGAAGGCACGACCTTATAGATAATCTAGTTAATACTGTTAAGGGTTATGCCAAACATGAAAAGGAGATATTTGAAGAATTTGCCAAGGCAAGACAGATGGCAGCTAGTGCTTCTACTGTTGCAGCAAAGGCTAAGGCTGAAGGTGAACTTACAAATGTGCTTGGTCGTCTATTTGCCGTGGCAGAATCATATCCCGAACTCAAAGCTAATGAGAATTTCTTAAAGCTTCAAGAAGAACTTACCAGCACAGAGAATAAAGTTGCTTATGCAAGACAAGCTTATAACGATACTGTTTACATGTTTAACCGTGCCATTCAGCTATTTCCAAACAATATTATTGCCGGTATGATGGGCTTTAAACCATTTGAGTATTTTGAAGTGGAGAGTGAAGAGGCTAGAAAGGCACCCAAGGTGCAGTTTTGGAGATGAAGGTAGGGGGAGCCGTGGCTCCCCCTT
>CAZATH010000007.1:11634-19385 GCA_964487995.1 uncultured bacterium | reverse complement strand
GACAGGTATTGACAGCTGCAGAATCTGACGAATATCAGGTGGTCGTTGTAAATGCCACTGGTTGTCTGGAAGTTGCGACTTCGATTTATCCATATACCTCGTGGAATGTACCGTGGGTTCATGTGGCTTTTGAAAATGCTGCTGCTGTTGCTTCTGGTATTGAAGCCGCATACAGAGCTTTGTGGCGTAAAGGAAGACTCAACAAAAAGTTTAGATTCATTGTATTCGGTGGTGATGGTGGTACGTATGATATTGGTTTCCAAGCTCTATCAGGTGCCCTTGAGAGAGGACATCAACTGTTATATGTCCTTTACGACAATGAAGCTTATATGAATACAGGTATCCAGCGTTCTTCATCTACACCTCTTGGTGCTAATACTACAACTTCACCTGCCGGTAGTGTTATTCCAGGTAAACCCCAAATGAAGAAGAGAATTGTTGATATAGTGGCTTTTCACCGTATTCCCTATGTTGCCCAGGCTATACCAGGACAACCGTTTGATCTGATGAAGAAGGTTAGAAAAGCCCTTTCTTATGATGGTCCAACATTCATGGCCGTTTATTCTTCCTGTACAAGAGGACATAGATTCCCACCAGAGAAATCTGTAGAAGTTACCAAGAAAGCATGGGAAACATACTATTGGCCACTTTTCGAGATTGAGCAGGGTCAGTGGCGTATAACAATGAAACCTCCCAAGAAATTGCCTATTGAAGAGTGGTTAAAGATGGAAGGAAGATTTGCACATTTACTAAAACCGGGAAATGAGCATCTTGTGAAGATGCTCCAGGAAGCAGTTGATGAATACTGGGATTATCTGGTAAGAATGGAGGAAATGACCAAGGAAAAGGGCTTGTGGACCTGGGTTCCACCACTTACAAGACAGCAGGGTTAATAGCTTATGGTGGGGGGCATTAGCTCCCCACTTTTTATTAGGAGGTTCACATGTTTCCATTAATGCATATTAAGATAGTGAAAGATATAACAGGATATTTAACAGATGAGTTGATAGTTGGAAGTTTGCTTCCTGACGTTTTGAGACTTATTGGCTGTGATTGGTCTAAAAGTCACCAAATTGCCAAGGTTATTGGAAAGACATCTGAAAAATGCAGTGATGTTGTTATAGGTGCCCTTCTTCATGGTGAAGACCCACCGGGAGTTGATTATTTTTCTGATGTTTCATTTAGAGGAATTCCTTGGGGCTGGGCATTTTATAGAGCGTGGAACTATATAAATAAATATCTCTATATCCGTGTTCCCCGTGGTCTAATGCCATGGATCTTTCACAACATGGTAGAAGCATCAGTTGATATGTTCTTATATGAAACTTGGAAGAGGGAAATTATATCTCACATTGTAGATGTTTATTCTTGGAAAGTTGATTGGGAAAAATTAGCTGTTATGCTGGAAAGAAATGGCATATTCATTCAAAGAGATCTTAAAGGTGCATATGTAGAATATTTATCGCTTTCTCTCAGTCGTTATGTAACTAGGCAGTGTTTTATTAAATCGCTTTATGAAATTACCAGGAGAAAGTTTTATAGACATGGTATTTCAGTTAATTTACCTCTAGCGTTGTATAGGGAAATTTGGGAGAATATTTACGGGGATGGAGATATGTTATATGATGAGTTTGTTAAAGAGTCATATCCTGTGATTGAGACAACATACAAGGAGTGGTGTGTGTGAAATACAAATACTTTTTATTAGATATGGATGGCGTTTTGGTGAGGGGTAGCATGCCTATTCAAACCTCGATTGAAGCTGTAAAGCGTATAAAAAAAGCAGGTTATCGTGTGGTGGTGCTTACCAACAATGCTATTCATAGTGAATCAAATTTGGCTAGAAAATTACAGTCAATGGGGTATATTATAGAGGTAGATGAAATATTTTCTTCAATAACGGCACTCAAAGAATATCTCAAGGATAAACCATTTCAAACAGTCTTTCCAGTTGCATCTCTGGGAGTAATCGAGGCATTGGTAAAAATGGGCCTTTCTCCCTTTGACTCCGAGGAAGTTGATGCTGTAGTGGTATCGTTTGATAAGTACGTTACGTATTCTAAAATAGAAAGAGCTACGAAGGCAATATTGAAAGGTGCTGAATTTATAGCAACTAATCCAGATCCTTCCATTGTGACAGAAGATGGACTTGCTCGCCCCGGTGCCGGTGCTATTGTTGGCAGCATAGAAATAGCTACTGGAAAAAAAGCCGTTGTGTTAGGTAAACCTTCAGCTTGGATGATAAAATTAGCCTCTCATCACTATGGATTTGATATAAATGAAGCTGTTATGGTTGGAGATCGCATCACCACAGATATTATGGCTGCAAAAAATGCAGGTGTAGATGCTGTTTTAGTCTTGACAGGTGCTACACAATGGAAAGATGTTCCCTCCGATTTTATGTACCCTGTGTTTGACGATTTACTTTCTTTTGTAAAGAGCATAGGTCTCTAAGTTTGCAATTACCACAAATCGGATTTTTCTTTTTGCATCTTTGTTTAGCATGTTCAACTATCAATGCATGGTATTCCTTATATAGATTAGGATCGGGTGGAATATTCCTAGTAAACAGCAAAGCTACCTCATCATAATTGGTGTTTATCGATATTAATCCTAATCTAGAAAAAATTCTTTTTGTGTAGGCGTCAATAACAAAATATGGTTGATTGAGTCCATAAAGTAGTATAGAATCTGCTGTTTCCTTACCTATACCCTTAATCTTCAATAGAGTTTTTCTAGGATCTTCTAATTTTAATAGATTTTGCATCTCACAAGCGAGATGATTACATAAATAATGGCTAAATTCCTTAATATATAAAGCTTTTTGATTCATAAAACCTGCAGGCCGTATTAGATATTTCAGTGTTTCCATATCTGTTCTTTCTATGGCTTCTGGTGTGTCTAACTTGTGGTTAATAAGATTTATTAAAGCTTTGTAAGCTTGGTGCCATGATGTGTTTTGTGTAAGTATAGCACCTAATGCAATATGAAAAGGTGTTTTGCCCGGCCACCAATGTGCTTGATTACCGTACATGTGTTTCAACTTTTTATATATCTCTATTATTACATTCTCCATTGTAGTGATATTATAAATATCGTATGCTTATATTTCAAGAAGGGAGGGGTACATATGGCAGAAGAAAATAAAAAGTTACCTTATGTATTAGAAAAGAAAAATGGATGGACCGTTATTACAGAGGATGAAAAGGCAAGAGCATATCAGCTTGCAGACGATTACATTAGATTTATGAGCAAGGTTAAAACAGAGAGAGAGTTTGTAAGGGAAACTATTGGTATTTTAGAGAAGAACGGTTTTGTTGCGGTGGAGAAAGTTGAGAAATTGAAGGTGGGGGATAAGATATACTGGAATTTTCGAAACAAATTCCTTGCTGCAGCTGTGATTGGTAAAAATCCTATATCAAGTGGAATCAATGTTGTTGCATCTCATGTTGATGTTCCACATATTGATATAAAACCATATCCCATTTACGAAGATAGTGAGATAGCGTATATTAATACCCATTATTACGGTGGCATTAAAAAGTTTACATGGCCTGCTATACCACTGGCACTTCACGGCATCGTGGTATTGTCAGATGGCAATGTTGTGGATATTGTAATTGGTGAAGATGTCTCTGATCCTGTTCTCACAATTACAGATATTGCCATACATATAGCTAGAAAAATACAACTTGGTAAAAACATCAGTGAAGCTATTCCTGGTGAGAATCTTGATGCATTGGTTGGAAGTGTTCCCGACACTTCACTGGAGGAAAAAGAAAAAGACAAAGTTAAGAAGTATGTGCTCAAGTTACTCTATGAAAAATATGGTATTACAGAAGAGGATCTTGTAGGTGCTGAACTTCAACTAGTGCCTGCTTGGTCTGCTAAATATGTGGGAATTGATAAAGGTGCTATTGGAGCCTTTGGTCATGATGACAGGGTATGCGGTTATACCTCTTTGGAGGCCCTCTTGGATATTGCCGACATTCCTGAAAAAACAGCTGTTGTCATGTTCTTTGATAAAGAAGAAATAGGAAGTGTTGGTAATACCTCTTCGGCAAGTTATTTTGTAGACAGAACAATAGCAGATCTTTTATATCTTACAGGAGAAGCTACCGATGCTAGAACACTTATGATTGCATGGGATAATACAGCTGTTTTATCGGCAGATGTTGATGCAGCTTATGATCCCTTGTGGAAGGGAGCTTATGACCCATCGAATTCACCATATATGGGTTATGGCGTTACCCTAACCAAGTATACAGGTTCTGGTGGTAAGTATCATGCCAACGATGCCCATGCAGAGTTTTATGCCAAGATAAAAAGTTTGTTTAAAGAGTATAGTGTGGTGTGGCAAACTGGTGAATTAGGCAAAGTTGACGAAGGTGGCGGAGGTACTGTTGCAGGTGATTTTGCAAATAGAGGTGCCAATGTTGTAGATATAGGTCCTGCAGTTTTGGGTCTTCATACTCCTTTTGAAATAGTTTCTGTAATAGATATATACTACTCTTATAAGGCCTTTAAGGTGTTCTATGAGCATTATATTAAATAAGAATACACTTAGCTACGGAGCAGTAGATAAACTGCTCCGTAGTTTTTTGATGTAGAATGATAAAGGAGGTGATACTTATGTCAAAAAAAATACTCTTTGTTATACTGGATGGAGTAGGTGATAGGGTATCAAACGGCAAAACCCCATTGGAGGTAGCCGTTAAGCCTAATATAGACTACATAGCTCACAAAGGAGTTCAAGGTATTGTTGATGTAATATCTCCAGGGGTGATTCCTGGTTCTGATACGGCACATTTGAGTTTGATGGGATATGATCCCTATGAAGCTTATACCGGACGTGGTCCCTTAGAGGCTATGGGGGCGGGCATTGAAGTCAAACCGGGGGATATTGGTTTTCGTGTGAATTTTGCAACAGTTGATGAAAACTGGATTATCAAGGATAGAAGAGCGGGTCGTATTAAGGATGCACATACCCTTGCAGCAGTATTAGATGGTATAGAAATAGATGGTGTCAAAATTATTTTGAAAGCAACTGTAGAACATAGAGGAGCATTGGTATTGCGAGGTGATGGATTGTCTGATAAGATTACCGATGCAGATCCCCATGAAGTAGGTAAGCCAGTACTAGAAGTGAAGCCCACTGATAATACTCCAGAGGCTAAAAAGACAGCAGATATTGTCAATAAGTTTATTCGGAAATCATATGAATTACTAAAAGACCATCCACTTAATAAAGAAAGAGAAAGGGAAGGACTTCTTCCTGCAAATATCGTTTTGCCAAGAGGACCTGGAAAAGTTCCTCATCTTGAGTCGTTTGAAAGTAAGTGGGGAATCAAAGGAATATTCATTGCGGGAGTAGCACTTTTGAAAGGGCTCGGAAGGTTTGCAGGACTTCCTGCTCCAGATATTGATGGTGCCACCGGAGGGTATGATACAGATCCTATGGTTAAGATCAGGCACGCCCTCAATTTCCTATACGATCAGGATGGTGATATAGCTTTTATTAATTTTAAAGCTACTGATGTGGCTGGGCACGATATGGCATTTGATAAGAAGGTTGAAATGATTGAGAAAGCTGATAAAATGTTTGAGCTGGTATTAGATAAACAAGATCTTGTTATTGCCATTACAGGTGATCATAGCACACCCGTTACAAAAGGTGATCATTCTGGAGATCCTGTACCTATTGTGATATATGCTCCCAATATAAGAACCGATAATACCTTGTCGTTTTCGGAAAGGGAAGCTGCTTATGGCGGTTTGGGACGCATTCGGGGATTTGATATAATGCCTATACTTATGGACTTATCTGATAAAGCTCACAAATTTGGGGCCTAGCAAAGTGGAAAGGGGGGCTGAGCGTGAGTAAATTCTTAAAGGTCTTGGCAATATTTACACTTATTGGAGTTGTAATATTATCATCGTTGATTGGACTGGAGTATTATAAGGTAAAGGTAAGTAAAGAGGTCCCCCAAATATATATAAAGCAGATAACGGTTAGTGAAGGAACCCCCTATGCCTTTACGCGTAGGGGGTTTTATTATAAGATTTATCCACCAGAAGTAATAGAGGGCACTTTGTATGTTCGTATTGATGATATGCCGGTACTCTTTGGCGGATACGGTAATGTCACCTATGGAATAATGCTCGATAACCCGAAGGATATTATATTGCATGTAGCTGGCAAGAAGTTGATGTTTCAAGAAGATAGTAAAAATGTAGTGTTATCTTTTGGTTCTACTTATCTATTGCACAAAGTTGTGTGTAAGAACTACGTGTGCATGGCCCCATTACGAGAGGTTGCTGAGATACTTGGTAGAAAGGTTGATATGTATCAAAATGGTAAGGTTCTGGTAATTCACAACGAATAATTTTGGAGTATTTGATATATAGTTTTGTCGTATAAGGCTGTTGTTTTAAAAGCTTTAATTGCCAGCTTTTTCCTTATTTCGGGTGGAAATTGTTTTTTTTGGTTAACACATTTGAGAATGAGGGGATAATCTTCTTTATCTGTTATTACAATTACGTCCTTGTAGTTTTTGGCAGCAGCCCTGATAAGTGATACTCCTCCAATATCTATAAATTCCAATAGCTGCTGTTCATCTAAGTTTTTCTTTGACATTTCCTTAAATGGATAAAGATTAACGATTACGATGTCTATAGGTATAGCCCCTATGTTGTTAAGTTCTTTTAGGTCAGAGTGAATATTTCTACGTGCTAGAATTCCTCCAAATATTTTGGGATGTAATGTTTTTACTCTCCCAGACATAATTTCAGAAAAGTTTGTTATAGAAGATACATCTATAACGGGATATCCTTTTTTTCGAAGTAACGCAGCGGTTCCCCCTGTTGAAATGATTTTTATATTCTGATTTGCCAAGTGCTTGACAACATCTGTTATACAACATTTATCGTATACCGATATCAGCGCACTATGATACATCATGCATCCCCCTTTCTCTATATAATATACCAGAAAATTATATAATCACTGGGAGGGGATATAATGCTTGATGCTAAAATGATAGTTGATATCATGAATAACATTGTTCCTTATATTGATATTAAGCAAACAGAAGAGTATATCAATAGTGTTTTAAGGGATTTTGGTTTTAACTTAAAGCTGTCGAATGATGGAGAAGGAGTGGTGTTTTCTTCTGGTATTTATCATATTTATAAAGCAGGTACTAGACATCAAGATTATGAAACTATTATTGGTAAATTATTTGGAATGTATGGTATGTCTCGAGAACTTTATACAGATCTTGCTGCTAAGCTTATTGTGCTTAGGACCTTGACTCATACGCTCTCTGTATTGGCTGCCGTAGTTCCGAACAGATCTGGGATTTATCAAATAGCCGACGTTATTAAAAGAGAAACAGGTATTAAGGAACTAATATTGGCTGCTTACGATGAAAAAATCCACATTATGTATTTCCCAAATTACTTTTCAGAGGATAATGTCAAAAAACTAATAGAACAAAGCATATATAGCGGCAGTGAAAAAATATATATAGGAAACTATATGGTTCATCCTCATTCTTATGCGACAGATGACGGTATTTTCTTTATAGGACTTGTATTAGACAGAGAGAAACCAATAAGAGTTGAACGAACTTCTTATTTTATTTTGATTCCTTTTTTGCGTTCTGTGTATTTATCCGAAATATCATCTTATGATGTCTTAACGGGAGTTTTAGTCCGGCGAAAATTAATGGATTCTCTTCAAATGTTGT
>CAZATH010000007.1:6448-11534 GCA_964487995.1 uncultured bacterium | reverse complement strand
TAAATATACCGATTCAATGGTTGGAGTGCTTATGTGCGATATAGATCATTTTAAAAGGTTTAATGATACATACGGTCATGATGTAGGTGACATTGTTCTAAAAGAAGTTGCGAGAATAATAAAGCAAACCGCTCCACGGGGAGTTGTTGTAGGTAGATATGGAGGGGAAGAGTTTGTTGTGGCAATGAATATTACCTCAGCATCTCAATTAAAACGATTTGCAGAAGCTATTAGGTTAGCAGTAAGTGAAAAAACAATTGCGGTTAATGATACTGTTCTTCACCTAACCATTTCTCTAGGAGGAGCTGTGGGTAATTATAAAAAGATGAATGATATTATGACATTACTTAAAAAGCTGATGAGAATTTGTATGAGGCAAAGGAAAAAGGGCGTAATAGATCAATTGTTAAATAAATGATATTGTCAACATAATAATCAGTTGTTATAATATCATCGTCAAAGCGGGGGACATTGGGGGATGTATGGTATGTGGTATAGCTGGTGCTTTTGATGTTGAGATAGCTTTTTCTGTTATTCATGATCTACTTCTCCACCTTCAACATAGGGGGCAACAATCTGTTGGTATAGTGATGGATAATTTTGATACTATTAGAGGTCATGGGCTTGTAAGGGAGATTATAGATGATGTTTCTAATTTGCATGGTAATAGTGGGATAGGACATGTTAGATATTCTACTGTTGGAAGGGAAAATGAGATACAGCCTCTTATTGCACATACCTCTAAAGGAACTTTTGCTTTGGCACATAATGGTACCATACCCGATGCCTATGTCCGTATAAAAAGGCTTTTATCAGAAGGAGCTGTTATGTCTACCACGATAGATAGTGAGTTGTTTCTTCATTATATATCCAAAGCCCCTTATGATGATGCACTTGAGAGTGTTTTATGGACTTTAAATTCTATAGAGGCAGCCTATAGTATAGTGGTACTTCACCAAGAATTTATGCTAGCTGGTAGAGATATATATGGTTATCGTCCTCTATTTTGGGGAAAATACGGTAAAGGATATGTTGTAGCATCAGAAGACTCTGCACTTTTAGCAATAGGAGCCACCGATATCAAAGAGTTGGATAGGGGAAGTGTAATTATATTCAAAAAAAATAGTAAACCAGAGATAGTAAAACTCAGTAATAGCGTGCCTTCTAGATTTTGCGTATTTGAATACATTTATTTTGCAAGACCAGATTCTACTATAGATAATGTTAATGTTCACCATGCCAGATTTGAAATGGGAAGGTGGTTGTATAGAGAACATCCTATTAAGGCCGATGTTGTTGTACCGGTGTTGGATTCAGGACTTTCTGGTGCCTTAGGATTTTCTCTCGAATCTAGTATTCCACTGAATTTAGGTTTGATGAGAAATCGCTATATGGGAAGAACGTTTATCATGCCTGAAGATAGAAAAGCCTCTGTTAGAAAAAAGTTAATACCTATATCCCAAGTAGTAAAAGGAAAAGACATTGTTCTTATAGATGATTCCATTGTTAGAGGTAATACCATGGAAATTATCGTTCTCTTCTAAGAGAGGCTGGAGCACGAAAAGTTATGGTGGGAATTCATTCTCCTCCTGTTAGATATCCATGCTTTTATGGGATTGATACAGCAAGACACGAAGAACTGATAGCTAATAAGCATTCTATTGAAGAAATAAAGAGAAAAATTGGTGCCGATGATCTGTTCTATCTTTCCATTGAAGGTTTGATTCGTGCCATAGGAAAAAAAGGTTTATGCCTTGCTTGCCTTACTGGTGAGTATGATACATGGGTACCAGGAGGGGCGGAAAATGTATAAAATTGTTGTATTGGCATCGGGTAATGGTTCTAATTTCGAAGAAATAGTCAAGCAAACCCGAAGAAGATATAATGATATACATGTTGCTCTGTTAATCTCAGATAGAAAAAATGCATACGTATTAACACGAGCTAAAGAGTTGGATGTTCCATATGTAATTCTTCCCTCCAAAAATAGATTTGAATATTTGAAAGAGATTATAGATGAGCAAAGACCGGATTTGGTAGTTTTAGCTGGTTTTATGCGTATTATCCCAAAATGGCTTGTTGATATGTTGTTTGGAAAAATTGTTAATATTCACCCATCTCTATTACCTTCTTTTAAAGGTAAAGATGCTATAAAGCAGGCATGGGAATACGGAGTAAAAGTAACAGGTGTTACCATTCACTTTGTGGATAGTGGGGTTGATACAGGACCCATTATTTTTCAAGTTCCTGTAACAATTGAACCGCATATGAATTTAGAATTGCTAGAAAAAAAGATACATAGTGTGGAAAATAAAATTTATACACCAGTTATCAATATGTTATTGAAGTGTAATTGGATCATTGACGGAAGAACTGTTAAATTTTTAGATACTAGGGGGGATGCATGTGAAATTTTTAGGACAGTTGCCAGGGGCGTTTCTTCTGAGATATGGGGAAAATCCTCATGAACGTGCATATGTTTATGGGGATTTAATGTTTGAACTTCTTCATGAGGGAAAGCAAATTTCTTACAACAATATTTTAGATGCCGACGCTGCATGGACAACTGCAACATTTTTAAAGACACTACCCTATTATGGAGCTGTAGTTGTGAAACATCAAACACCTTGTGGTGTGGCTATTGCAAATTCACCTGAAGAAGCTGTCAAAAAAGCCATTGAGGCCGACGCAGAATCTTCCTATGGGGGAATATTGGCAATCAATTTTAAGTTAACATTGAATGTTGTGAAGTCTTATAAGAAATACCTTGAAGTAATTGTTGCACCAGAATTTGAATCTGACGTTGTTGAGTATTTAAAGAAAAGAAAGGTAAGGCTAATAAAACCTAGAGACTACCTTCCTCTTAACGGAAGAACTGCTTTTGGAGGACTTATTGTATCTGAGAGAGTGTTGCCACCGTTGGAATTTAATTTGCGTGTGGGTGAATCACTTTCAGAAGATGCACTCATTGATTTAAAGCTTGCTTTTATAGTTTCAGAGTCTACTAAATCTAATGGAATTGTAATTGTTAAAAATGGAAAAACCATTGGTATAGGAACTGGTCAACCTTCACGTAAGAGGGCAGCCATTATAGCTACGATGTTGGCAAGAGAGAAAGCACAAAATGCCGTTGCCAGTTCAGATGGCTTTTTTCCATTTGCTGATGGGTTAGAAATATTGGCAAATGCTGGTGTAAAAGCCATTGTGGCTCCGTTAGGCTCCAAACGTGATGGTGAAGTGTTGAAAATGGCTGAGAAACTTGGAATTACTTTTTATGAAGCACCCTCTAGGGTGTTTAGGCATTAAGGAGGGAATTGTTATGAAGATTGTTGTGGTTGGCAGTGGAGGTAGAGAACATGCTATTGGCTGGGCTTTTTATAAAGAGGGGTTTGATGTTATCTATGTTAAAGGTAATGGTGGTACTTTGATGCATGGAGTTAACATGGAAGAAATTCCCTGGTATCAAAAAGATATATTGGTGATACCTGGTTCCGAAACATATATAGCAAGTGGAATTGCAGATGGTAGAAAAAACGTTTTTTCACCTGATAGTAAAGGAGCTTTGTTGGAGACTTCTAAGGCTTGGGCTAAAGGATTTATGGTAAACCATGGTATACCCACTGCTGAATTTCAGATTGTTGATGAACCTACTTATTTAGAAACTGCTTTGTCTCGCTTTGAACCACCTTATGTTATAAAAGCGGATGGTTTGGCAGGAGGTAAGGGGGTAATTATCACAAACAACAAAAAAGAAGCTCTTGTTAAAGGAAGGAAGTTGATGGAGGGAGAACTACTGGAAGGGGTAAAAGGACCTGTTGTTGTAGAAAAGTATCTCACGGGAACAGAGATATCTGCTATGGCAATTGTTTTTGGTGAAGAATATGCCCTATTGCCGTTTGTAAGAGATTATAAGCGCTTAAATGATGGAGGAATAGGTCCCAATACTGGTGGGATGGGAGCAGTGGGTCCTATCTCTATATCTTCCGAAATAGTTACAGGTATAAAAGATATTTATAACAAGACTTTACAGGGACTAATGAAGAAGGGAATTGTCTATAAAGGCTTTCTGTATTTGGGATTGATGATTGGAACTGATGGTATCTACGTTTTGGAATATAACGTCAGACTGGGGGATCCAGAAACTGAAGTCCTAGTCAAAATGAATAGCCGTGCCTTTGTGGAGAATATTATCAATGCTGTTGAAGGGAAAAAATTACAAGATGTTTTACCACAATGCTTTGCTGCAGATGTAGTTGTGGCATCAAAGGGATATCCTTTTTCTCCCAAAAAGGGAATTCCTATCAGAAAGGAACCAAAAGGATTTGCATTTTATGGTGGTGTTTCTAGAGATAAAGGGGGAAGAATGATAGTAACTGGGGGAAGAGTATTTCACTGTATGGGAACAGGAATGAAATACTCTGATGCAATTAAGGAGGCTTATCAATGTGCATCAACAGTGGAATTTGAAGGTGCTTTCTTTAGAAAAGATATTGGTAAGGTTATAGAGAGGTGATTAATTTGAAAAAATATTCTTATGTGGAATCGGGGGTAGATGTTAAACGAGGTGATATGTTTGCGTCATATATAAAAGATAGGAAACATATGCCATCTTGGGTTTATAAAGAATCCACAGGTTATGCATCTATTTTGACATTTACCCAGCCTCCAATAGTGGTTACTGCTGATGGTATCGGTAGCAAGTTGCTTCTTCATGTAAAACACCAAACATGGGAAGAGGCAGCAAAGGATCTGGTGGCAATGAATTACAACGATATTGTTTCTGTGGGAGGAATTCCAATAGCCTTTGTAGACTATCTTGGTGTTTCGGAGATATCCAAGTCCCATCATTTATTTATTGATGCTTTATTAGATGTTTTGAAAGATTTGAATATGGAACTTGTTGCCGGGGAAACAGCCGAACTTCCAGATATATATGATCATGAGCATTGGGATGTTGCTGGTTTCAGTATTGGTATTTGGAAAGAAAAAATACCTATAGAAACGATAAGTCAAGGAGACGTTATTATTGGTACACCTGCAAATGGATTTCATTCTAACGGATGGTCTTTAATTAGAAAGATTATTT
>CAZATH010000007.1:0-6438 GCA_964487995.1 uncultured bacterium | reverse complement strand
AGAAGAAAATATATCTATAGATACGCTACATTTTCCTTTACTTAAGGGAACACGTATTTACAAAGAAGTTATAGAATGTTTCCCTTACGTTAAAGGTCTAGCCCATGTTACAGGTGGTGGTATATTGCGAGCTTTAAGTAGAGTGTTATTAAACAATGGATATGTTATTAGATTGCCTCGTAGAGAATATATTGATTGGGTGCTAAAGTATGTTTCTTTAAAAGAAGCATTGTCAACATTTAATATGGGGATAGGCATGATTGTCATTACGGATCCAAATCATGCGGATAAAGTGCTAAACACTATTAATGATGCAATTATCATTGGCACGGTATCTACTGATACCACTATTCATTACGGGGAATAGGAGGTGAACGATATGTTTGTTTCTATTATCATGGGAAGTGTATCTGATTTAGAGGTGCTAAAACCAGCTATTTCTCTTCTCAATGAATTTGGTGTAAAGGTAGATGTAAAGATCTTATCAGCACACCGCACACCCAAAGAACTGGCTGAGTATATAGAGAAAAGGGATAACCATGTAGATGTTTTCATCACCGCTGCGGGTCTTTCTGCTGCATTACCGGGAGTAGTGGCTTCTCATACCCTTAAACCTGTTATCGGTATTCCCGTTAGAAGTGGAGCTTTGCAAGGGATGGATGCATTGCTTTCAATTGTGCAGATGCCACCGGGTATTCCTGTAGCAACGGTAGGTATAAATAACGCGAAAAATGCTGCTTTGCTGGCATTGCATATTATGGGATTGAAATATCCTAAAATTGCAGAACAACTTCGTGAATATCGAAATCAACAAAGAGAAAAGATATTAAGTACGGAGGTGAACATATGATGTCTTACGAGGGAAAAACAAAGATCGTGGAAATAGAAGATGGATATGCCTATTTACATTTTAAAGATGATATTACCGCAGGTGATGGAGAAAAACACGATGTAATGATAGGTAAGGGGGCCATGTGTGCTGAAATTACGGCCAGATTGATGAAGGCATTGAAGGATAGGGGCGTAGACAATCAATTCGTTGAGTTTATCTCTCCAAACATTATAAAAGCCATCCCTTTAAACATGTATCCCTTGGAAGTGGTAGTGCGTTTTAAAAAAGCAGGTTCCTTTATCCGGCGCTATGGGGGAAGTGAAGGTGAGGAATTCAGTAACCCCCTTGTAGAGTTTTTCATAAAAGATGACTATCGACATGATCCCATGGTATGTTCAAAACACTTAGAGCTCTTGGGTATTGCATCGCCTGATGAAGTCCAGGAGATGGAGAGGCAGGCAACAATTATTGCCGAGGCACTTAAAGAAATTTTTTCTGATATGGGATACGATTTGTGGGATATGAAATTTGAATTTGGAAAGTCATCTGATGGGAGGATTTTGTTGGGTGATGAAATTTCCCCCGATACTCTGCGTTTAAGACGATCGGGAGAAGTATTTGATAAGGATATATATCGAAAAAATATGGGTGATCCAATGGAAAAGTATAGGGAGGTGTTAAAGCAGTGTCGAACACATATAGATTTATAGTAGATATTCAATATAAGGGTAATGTGAGAGATCCCAGAGGTGAGACCATCAAGAGGGTTTTAGTGGAAGAGTACTCGCTTCCTGTAAAAAATCTCAGAATTGGAAAATCTATCAATATAACTGTTGCAGCTTCATCTACCGAAGAAGCCGAAAAAATTGTAAGGCAGGCTTGCGATGAACTTCTTGTCAATCCGGTAGTAGAAGAATATGAGGTGAGACTTATATGAAATCCAAGGCAGCCGTTGTAGTATACCCTGGAACCAATTGTGACAGAGATACATACTACGCCCTCTTAAATACGGGTTTTACTCCTGAGTATGTGGATTGGCATGGTGATGTGAAAGGGTTTGATCTGGTTGTGTTACCTGGTGGTTTTTCATACGGTGATTATCTACGTGCAGGAGCTATTGCTGCAAGAGAACCTGTATCTAAAAGTATAAGGAGATATGCAGAACGAGGTGGATTGATTTTGGGAATTTGCAATGGCTTCCAGATACTTATGGAGATGAAACTCTTACCTGGGGGATTACTTGAAAATAAGAGTGGAACATTTATGTGTAAGTGGGTTGATTTGGAGATTATATCTACCAATAACCCCTTTTTTGCCGAATTTGATGAGGGAGATATCATTAAACTTCCCATTGCACATCGATTTGGTAGATATGTAAAAGTTGGTAATCCAAATGTAATTATTAAGTATGTTGAAGATGTTAATGGTTCTGATGACAAGATAGCTGGTGTGTTATCCGCTCAAGGAAATATTTTGGGGTTAATGCCCCATCCTGAGAGGGCAATTAATAATATTTTGGGTTGGACCTATGGCAAGAAAATATTTTTGTCTATACTTGAATATATAAGAGGTGGTTACAGTGTCATTTAAATATTACAACATACTAAAAGAAAAACTTGGAAGAGAGCCCACCAAAGTTGAAATCGAGGCCTTTACAGTTATGTGGAGTGAACATTGTGGATATAACCATACTAAAAGATACATTTCAATGTTGCCCAAAACAACAAATATTATTGGTGGTAATGCTGGTGTGGTACCACTTGATGAGGAGTGGGCTGTGGCATTTAAGGTTGAAAGCCACAATCATCCTAGTGCTATTGAGCCCTACAATGGAGCTGCAACAGGTGTGGGAGGGATAATTCGCGATATTTTAGCCATGGGAGCACGACCTCACGCTGTTCTTGATTCTCTACATATGGGAAAATTGGTAGACGGTATTGTTAAAGGTATATCTGATTACGGAAATTCAATCGGAGTTCCTACTGTGGGAGGAGAATTAAGGATATCCAAACACTATAAAAATAATCCCCTCGTCAATGTGATGGCAACTGGTATTGTTCGTAGAGAGCAAATTGTTTTATCTAAAGCTTCCTATCCTGGGCAAATTATTATTTTATTTGGAGGAAAAACGGGAAGAGATGGTATTCATGGGGCGTCATTTGCTTCGGAAGATCTACAGAGTGATAAGGTTACCAAGCTTTCAATCCAAGTTGGTGATCCATTTACTGAAAAATTGTTAATAGAGGCTTTTTTAAAAATGAATGAGGAGAAATTAATAGAAGGAGCCCAGGATCTTGGTGCAGGTGGAATTCTATCGGCAACCTCAGAGTTAGCTTCTGCCGGTGGATTGGGAGCGGTTGTCTATTTAGACAGAGTTCCTCTAAGAGAGGAAAACATGAAACCATGGGAGATACTCATTAGCGAATCTCAAGAGAGAATGATTGTGCTTACCAATCCTGAAAATGTAGAAAAGATTAAAAATATTGCCAATTACTATCTTCTTGATGCAGTGGTGATAGGAGAAATTGCCCGGGACAATATATACCGTGCTTTGTATAGAGAAAATGAAGTAATAAATATTCCTATTGAACTTTTGACGAACCCACCACTTGAGCCTACTGTGGAATATCAGCCTTCCAAAGAGCCTCATTTTGAGTCTGTTGATTCCTTTTTTGAGTATATAGAACCATCGCAAGTGTATTTTCAATATGATTATATGGTAGGCACTGATACAATTTTGCCACCAGGATTTGGCGCAGCCGTAATGGGTATAAAGGGCAGTAAATATGGTTATAGTGTAGTGATACACAGCCGAGGTGATTTAGGAAATCAAGATCCATACTGGGCTACATATATTGCCACGATTGAAGCTGTGCGAAAAACAATGGTTGTTGGAGGAGAACCTCTTGGCATAACTGATTGTGTTAATTATGGTGATCCTGATTTACATCCTGAAGGATTGGCGGCAATGATGTATGGTTTAAAGGATGCTAGTGAGTTTATAAGGGTTCCAGTAGTTTCTGGTAATGCATCACTCTATAATACCACAGGTGGAATTTCTATTCCTCCCACAATGGTTATAGGTATGGTAGGTAGCGTAGAACTTAGAAAAGTTATCGGTCCTCGTGAGGGAGATATATATGCTATTGGTTGGTCCTCATTTTCACCAGATTTGGAAAAACAATTATGGAAAGTTATAAAAACACTTCATAATGAAGGATGTTTCCTAATGTCACCTAGCCATTGGAAGAGTATTAAAGGATATAAGCAATCTTTTAAGGAGTATGGTTTTGATTTCGTTATTGATAAGCTTCCACAGACAGATGTGATTTTTTCTATGATTTTAGGAGTGTGCAATAAAGACATTCACAACATTATAGGTAGTCAAGTACCTATCCAGAAAGTAGGGAGTGTGAGAAAAGTGTAAACATGTATAGACACCTTTCAATTTTTGTTGCATATATATGTATAGTTGTATAGGAGCCGGAAACGGACCTACAATAAATATAGGATGGTGTATACAGAGCATGTTCCAGTACTTGCCAATGAGGTTGTTCATTGTTTGGTGAAAAGGCCATCTGGTATTTATATCGATGGAACAGCAGGAAGTGGTGGGCATTCTAGAAAAATCTTAGAAGCCATGTCACCAGATGGCCTTCTTATAATGTTAGATATTGATGAGGAAGCCATTTCTTATTTAAAGAATAAATTTACAGATCCTCGTGTTAGGATTTTTAATGCTTCCTATGTAGATATTCCACATTTGGTAGGTGAGTTGGAAATTTGCGGTAAGATTGATGGTATTTTACTAGATTTGGGTATATCTACTCACCAAGTGTATGAACCGACACGAGGATTTTCATTTATGAGAAATGGTCCACTGGATATGCGTTTCTCTAGAGAAATGCACACTATTTCCGCTTATGATGTAGTAAATACTTATGATAAAGAGCAGCTGATAGAAATATTTAGAAAATACGGTGAAGAGCCTCATGCTGAGGAAATAGCAAGTGCTATCGTTGAACGTAGAAAGTTCCATCCTATACAGACGACAGAGGAGCTGGCAAATCTAGTCAGTGAAATAGTTAATGAAACACGGAAACATCCGGCAACGCGCGTGTTTCAAGCTATAAGAATTTATGTTAATGATGAATTTAAAAATATAAGAGAAGGAATCAAGGGGGCCATTTCCGTTCTTAGAAAAGGTGGTAGGTTAGGAGTGATTACGTACCACTCATTAGAGGATAAATTGGTGAAACGTGTTTTTGCCGAATATAAACATAAGTCAGTGGCAAGGGTAATTAAGAAACATGGTGTAAGACCCTCATGGGAGGAAAAACAGCGCAACAGGAAGTCGCGCAGTGCCATATTGAGAGTAATTGAAAAGAGGTGAATGAGATTGGCAGGGCCAGGGACGGCAAGAAGAGTAGACTATAAGGAATACTATTATCAAACTGAACACACATCTCATCTAGAAATCATCGAGGGTATCAAAAAAAACAACGCGCAACAAAGTTTTAGACTAGATTTCTTATTTAGTATTGTTAGACTCTTGATAGCCACCATTCTTGTAGGAATTGGTGTTATGCTTGTTATTATGCTTTCTTATTATCTGATGATGTTTCACGCTGTGAGAGCCGAAGGATTCAGAGAGACTTCTACCCTTGAAGAAATCAGTTATATGCAGCAGTATGCTAACGAAATTAATGTCTTTGATATTGGCAATTCTTATTATCCTGTAACAGTCAAGGTGGAGAGGTAGTGAGTAAAAAGCTATCATATTTGCTTAACGGGGAAGTAAAATACAAAATTTGGGGTTTTCACGATGTTAATATTGCAGGTGTTAGTTTTGATTCTAGACGTATAGCACGTGGCTACATCTTTTCTGCTATGCGGGGAGCTCATGTTGATGGAACCCGTTTCTGGCGTGATGCTTTATCAAGAGGAGCAGTAGGAGTTATATCTCATCAACCTCCACCACCTGAATACCCGTTAGAAGAGTTTTTTTGGATAGAAGCAGAGAATCCTATTGTGTTGTCTGCTTATTTGTTAAGTAAAATCAGAGATGTTTCGGATATTACATTTATTGGGGTAACAGGTACCAATGGAAAATCATCTACAACTTTTTGGTCCCATTACCTTGATCCAGAAGGCGGTTCTATTGGTACTACTGGATTGTGGGCAAAGGGGAGGGTGATTAAAGAATCCTTAGGAAACACTACTCCTTTTCCGGATATTTTATGGGAGAGTATATGGATACTACAAGATCAGGGAGTAAAGCGTATATACATAGAAGTTTCTTCCCACGGTATCATGACGGGAAGAGTAGCATATGTTCCATTTCAGTGGACACTATTTACCAATTTGGAACCGGAACATCAAGATGCTCATCCTGTTCTAGAAGGATACTTTGATATAAAGAAAAGTTTCCTTTTTTCGGTACCCTCTCATAGACGAATCATTGGACTGCAAAATCACTGGGGAAGAAGGTTGTATAGACTTTCAGGCATGTCTTCTATTACTTACGGTATGGTGCCTGATGCTGATTATACAGTATGGCGATGGAGAAGAAGAGGAGATTATATCTATGTAGAGTGGTTGCTTAG